>DAISJE010000113.1:0-10150 GCA_036821665.1 Bryobacteraceae bacterium
AGGCCAGTGCCAGCAACGAGGGATGTTCGATAAGGACACGAACGGAAACACCACACGAAGATTCGGCGCATTCGAATTTGTTCCTTCCGCCATTATGGTGCGTACGTCTGGCGATAAGACCTCTCACCTCTCTCCCCTTCTAGACAATGCGGCAAAATTCAACGATCCCGTCCCTCTCGTTTATGGAACCGGATGGCTCAAAGCCCCTGTGATATTCGCCCGCAACGACGGTAATCTCACGCATATGGAGGTCCTGCTTGGTTTAGGACCGCTGCAACGCGTGCTGAAGGTCGTCGTCAACGATGTTGAGATTCCGTCGGTTCAGGGCAACGACACGACAACTACGGGATGGTATAGTCCCGTGAGTTCCGGTGCCCGCCAGGGAAACTTCAACCTCGATTTCACAGATGCAGACGGCAATCCGCTGGGCGATCCATATGGAAATTTGTGCGTGCTGTCAGTGGTGGTGCCAAACCGAATCAGCAGCGGAACATCACTCCCGAATGTGGAAGTGTTGCTGCAGGGTTTGCAGGTTGATACTTACACCGCCGGAGTCAAAACGACTGGATACAGCGACAATCCGGCTTGGATTATTTTGGACCTCATGCGCCGCTGTGGGTGGTCAATGTCGGATATCAATCTGACGACTTTTGAAACCGCCGCAGCATTTTGTCAAGAGTTGATCAGCACAACAGATCTCAACGGGAACCCGATTCAAGTCCCGAGGTACAAATGCAACCTAATCCTCACAAAGCGGCAAAGCGCCGCCACGGTCATTCGTGGAATTCGCGTTGCTTCAAGTCTGATGCTGCGTTACGGATCGAGCGGACTTCTCGAACTGCTCCCCGAGACGACAATTGCTGCACAACAACCGAATCCTCCGGACGGAACCAACAGCACAGAGACATTGAATGGAGGATGGCCAGCTTATGAGTTTAGCGACTCGAACGCTCCGTTCTCCGGAATTGCAAGGGACAGTAGCGGCGCATCGACACTTCGCCTGATATCGCGATCGATAGCAGAGACATCAAACCGGCTTAGCGTCGAGTTTCAGGATGAATCGAACGAATATCAGCAGGATAGCTTGTCCATGGTGGATGCCGATGATTCTGCCCTGATCGGCTACGAAATCACGAGCCAGTCGACGGCATTAGGCATTGCAAATTTTAGCCAGGCCAGCCGGGTTTTGCTGCGGCAATTGGACAAATCAACAAAGGGAAATTCCTACGTTCAATTTCAGACCAGTTTTCGCGCTCTAAAAGTTCGTCCGGGCGACATTATTGCCCTCACATATCTCAAAGAAGGGTTAACGCGAACCTTATTCCGGGTAACAAAGTTGTCTCCGTCGATGAATTACCAGATGGTCACTGTCCTCGGGCAGGTTCATGACGACAACTGGTACAGTGATGATCCGGCAGTACTCGGCGGAGCAGGGCGCCAACCCGGGACTAACGTTCAGGTCCCGCGCCCGCTCATTGGAGTAAACGCGCATCCCGATCCGAACACTCCCGGAGTCATCGAATTTTTCGATTTTCAGGTACAGGAAAAAATCCAGGCCGCAAAAGATGGCAGCGCGACCGATACATTGGCGGTGTTCTTTGCCCAGCCAGCCAAGCCAAGTGCTTCTTCGCCGAATGTGCCGCTCGTGAGCCTTTCTCCGCAATATGATCCGAACGGCGGCACTCTTCCAGGCGCCAGTTCCTTTTACTATGCGGTAAGCGCCGTAGATTCATCCGGCAACGAGGGTCCACTTTCTTTTACGGTACCTGCACTTACTCCAACCGGCACAAATACGAACGCGGTGTCAATCGGGAGCTTGAGTTTTCCGAACGTCGCCGCTTCTTTTCACGTGTACCGCGGAGCCACGCCGCAGGTTTTGTATCGGATTGCTTCGAACGTTGCAATCAGTAACTCCTACACCGATACCGGCGCACCGTACCTGCCTATCGGACCACCCGATGCCAGCTACGATCACGCAAATTTTTATTATCGATATCAATATACAGGCCAGATTCCGGTAACCATCTTTTCTTCAAATACAGTGGGTTGGGCGGACTTGGGCGCCAGCCCTGGCGCATATGCGGGAATGGTAGTGCGCATTCTCGAGGGGCCGGGCCGGGGGCAGGAACGTTCCATCGTCTCAAACGATCAAACGACGCTTACGATTACACCCGCCTGGTCCATTTTGCCAGCCAGCACAAGCATATTCGCGATTGCTGAACCTTCGTGGAAGTTTGGCGCGGTATCGGTCACGAGCCCTGCACAATTTGAAATTCCATATCAAGCCGGCACTTTCATTCAGATCTCCGGGCGAGCGGCGAACGTCAATAACGTTGAAAGCGATGCGGCATTGTGCCCCCTTACGATATGGGCATTGGGCGGCGGTAACGCCGATATCGGCGTTGCACCGGCTCCGGGTTTTTCTCTCGAACCAGTCGGCGGAGGGGAAGTCAATTTATTCGGTATAGGGTTCGACGACCTGTCCAATACGTCCTCTGTTTCAAGCGGTACCTTGCAACTTTTCTACTGGCGTGAAATCGATCCGCCTAGTTCTCTTACACTGGCTGCGGCGATAGACGCCAGCACAGATACGATTACGGTGCAGGGAGCATTGCCGGTCTTTGGTGATGTACTTCAACTTGGTTCCGAGCTGATGAGCGTGTTATCCGTTGACGGCAGCACAAATACTTGTACGGTGCTTCGCGGAGCAGTCGGATCCATTGTGACTACGCACAATGCCGGAGATACAATTTTGGATTTAAAGACCTCCGTAATTATCGTGCCCTTCGCCTCTGACTTCTTCCAAAGTCGAGCAGCCGGAAACTTTCTTCACACCTTTAGTCTCCCGGATGTCCGAATTTCCGCGGCGGAATTTTTCGTTACGAACTCGTTCGGCGATGGCCAGACAGGTCAACAGTGCTACACCGGCGGTCCGGATGGCGGCCTACGGACGCTGTCCGGCGGACAATTTGCTATCCAGGTGGCAGGCTATCTCGCAACACAGCAGAATGCCGCTCCGCCCTTAACCGCCCAGCAAACACACGCTGTTCGAGATGTCCGCGCAATGGTAAGCCAGGCGCCTGCTGGTTACAGCATCGAGGTCACGATTCAACAGAACGGATCGCCGTATTGCAGCCTGACAATCAATTCAGGAACTGTCAATTCGAGTTTGATAATCGACGGTGCGAATTTGCCTCCCCTCCAGGAGGCTGCAAGTCTCACTGTCGACGTTGCCTTGAATCCGGTGCCCAATTACACCGGCCCAATCAGCCCGGGAATGGATTTGACCGTTACTATTCGTTTCTAATCCATATCGTTTGGGCTAGCTAATATGGTCGTTCATGGTCTATGTGATCACCGTATCGGCGGTGGTGTTGCTCTTGTGCGGGATAACCGTTTATAAAGCGACGCAGGTACGCAATAAGGCGGACTTTTTTGTAGCCGGTCGAACGCTGAGCTGGCCGGTGCTCGTCTTTACGTTGCTTTCTTCGTGGATCGGCGCCGGGAGCTTACTGGCCGGCGCCGAAAATGCTTACAAAAACGGGTTCGTGGCTCTATGGCAGCCTCTTGGCGGATGGATTGGCCTTTTGCTCATTGCCATGATTGCCGGCCGGGCCCGGCACTTCGCGCAATTTACCGTTCCGGATCTATTGGAAGCGCGTTACAACTCTGTTGCGCGAGTACTCGCTACCATAGCGATCGTCATTTCCTACACCATCATTACGAGTTATCAGTTTATAGGTGGCGGCGATATTCTGCATCTCATCTTTCCCGACCTACCGAGAAGAACCGGGCTCTACATTATGGCCGGCTTCGTGATTTTCTTCACCGCCGCTGCTGGAATGGCCTCCATTGCTTACCTAGATCTCGTGATTGGGCTGCTGGTGACGGGTACGGTAATTGTCGCGGTCCCTATTTTGCTCCATGGGGCCGGGGGCTGGACGACCGTTTTTCATTCTCTTCCGAGGACTCATTTTGAAGTTCTCGGGAACTACAATTTGGCGGGCGCGCTCGGGCTGGCGCTTCCAACCCTACTGCTGCTGATTGGGAATCAAGGGATGTATCAGAAGTTCTTTTCAGCGAAATCGGAGTCGGATGCAAGGAAGTCCGTTATCGGCTGGATCGTTGGGACCGTCACTCTTGAGACCTTGCTCGTTATGGTCGCCGTGATTGCAAGTTCAAAGCTGCACACCGACCGGCCACGTGAAATTATTCCGCTCACAGCGCGCGAAGCACTGCCTTCGTTACTTGGCGCGATATTGCTTGGTGGCGTTTTTGCAAAAGTAATTTCAACTGCTAACAACTATCTTTTTTCACCCGCGACGAATCTCATCCATGATGTCTACGAACGGTTTATAGATCGATCCGCCACTCAAAGAAGAACGCTGATCGCGTCGAGGATAATAGTCATTCTGTTGGGACTGTTTGCGATTTTGCAAGCGACTCAATTTGAATCAATCCTGAAAGCCTCTCTTTACGCATATACGGTCTATGGCGCCGCGGTCACGCCTGCCGTTATGGCCGTCTTTTTCTGGCGCCGTACGACCACTGCCGGTGCTATTACTTCTATCCTGCTCGGCACCATCATCACAGTCTGTTGGGAATTGCTGCAACAATACGGGCCGCCTAACATTCAGGCGCATATCGGTGGAATTGACGCCGTGTATCCCGCCTTGATCGCCTCGGTTTTCAGCCTGATCGCAGTTAGTCTGTCAACTCCTCCCCCCGCACCGGAGGTCCTGGCAAAATTCGACCCGCGTAGAATTGCTTTGGATGAAGATAGATCAGCTCCAGCAAGCCCTGCGCGACGCGAAGCTTGACGGCTGGCTGTTTTTCGATCACCATCGCCGGGATCCGCTAGCCTATCGCATTCTCGGAATTCCAGACGGCATTGAGCCGACACGCCGCTGGTACTACTTTGTACCGGCCGCAGGCGAACCACGCAAGCTCGTTCATCGGATTGAAAGCCATACTTTGGACAATCTCGATGGCCGCGCGGAGACCTATTCGAGTTGGATCGATCAACAAACTAAACTTCACCGCATGCTCGCCGGCAGCACGCGGATCGCTATGCAGTACTCGGAGAACTGCGCGATCCCCTATGTGTCGATGATCGACGCGGGAACGATTGAATTGGTTCGCAAAGCTGGACTTGAGGTCGTCAGCTCGGCAGATCTCGTGCAATTGTTCGAAGCGCGATGGGCCGATGAGCAGTTTGAGATGCATCTTGCGGCTGGCAAATTGGTCGATCGCATCCGTGGTGAAGCTTTTCGGCTCGTATCGGATCGTCTTGGATCACATCAACCCGTCAGCGAATATGAAATTCAACAATTCATTCGTAAACGATTCGACGAGTCCGGCCTGATTACCAATCACGGTCCGATTGTTGCCGTCAATGCCAATGCTTCCGATCCGCACTATGAGCCCACCCGCGAGCGCACGGCGTTTGTTCAGGTAGGCGATGTGGTGTTGATCGATCTATGGGCCAAGCTGGCAAAGCCAGACGCCGTCTACTACGACATCACCTGGACGGGTTTCTGCGGCAATGTCGCTCCAGACAACATTCAAAATGTTTTCGAGATCGTGACCGGCGCCCGGAAGAAAGGGTCTGATTTCGTCATTCAAGCTGTTTCCAATCAGAAGCAGATTGCCGGATATGAAGTGGACGATGTCGCTCGCACATACATCCAGAGTCATGGCTTCGGCGAATTCTTTTTTCATCGCACAGGCCATAGCATCGGCACAGACGTCCATGGAACCGGAGCAAACATGGACAATCTGGAATCCCACGATGACCGAAAAATTATCCCCGGCACCTGTTTTTCGATTGAGCCCGGAATTTATTTACCAGAGTTCGGCATTCGCTCCGAAGTAAATGTGTTTGTAGGCGACGGATGGGCCCGGGTGACGGGTGAAGAGCAGCGAGAGCTGGTTCGAATCTGAAAATATAACTACATACAGCTCATCAATAATTTTGATTTGAGAGAACGGGCAGTGTCGTTTTACATTTTGGTATGGCTACTGCCTGTTCCTTGGAGCCTCCCTTGCCGAATGTCGGCCTTCTTCATCGCATCAGTGGAATCGTCAGTTCGGAGCTGTCAATTGACGAAATGCTGGGCGAAATCGTTGGACTCACTGTTCAGGTCACAAACTGCGACGCATGTCTCGTTTACCTGATTGAGCGTGAAGCGGGCGAAATCGTTTTGCGCGCATCGCAGGTCCCGCACCAAGGGGATTTGGGCAACATCCGGCTCAAAACCGGCGAAGGCGTAACCGGATGGGTTGTCGAACATCGTTCGGTTGTCGCTCTTTCGTCTAATGCCTCGGCTGATCGCCGGTTCAAGCGCTTCCAGGCCCTTGTCGAAGATACCTATGAAGCATTCCTTTCCGTGCCGCTGATCAGTGGCGGTGATGTCATTGGCGTCATCAACGTTCATCATCGCGGACCGCATGAACACACACCAGATGAGATTTCTTTATTGACCTTTATAGGCGAGCAGATGGGCGGGGCCATTCGCAAGGCATTCCTTGCCGAAGAGAACGCCCGCTTGCAGGAAGAAACAGCGGAAATGCGGCGTCAATTGGAGACTCGCAAAATTGTGGAGCGCGCCAAAGGAATCCTGCAGCACCGGCATAGCCTGACAGAGGAAGAAGCCTATCTACGGCTGCGTAACGAAAGCCGTCGCTTGCGCCGCCCCATGCGTGAACTCGCGGAAGCAATTATTCTTTCCGAAGATCTAAGCAAAAAGAGCGAAAAGCTTCAATAGCCGCGCCGCAACGCACCCCCGGGCTGCCGGTAGAATTGTACTTGCAGCCAGACTTTCAGCCAATAGTACGAAATCCGCATCTGCTCACAATCGCTGGAAACTTCTGGCCGCGTAAAATCGACACCGCGCGCTTCCCTGCCCGGCGGGTTGAGTACCGTATCGATTCAAAAACCACGGTAATTTCGATCGAGCATCAGCCTGCCGGCGGCGCCCTCGGGCAGATCGTATTTGTGCACGGGCTGGAAGGCTCGGCGGATGCGGGTTATATCGCCAGTTTTGCGCAAGCCGCGTTGGTCCGTGGGTTCGCGGTACACCGCATGAATCTACGCACCTGCGGTGGCACGGAGGAACTCTGTGAAACGATGTATCACTCCGGCTTAACGAGCGACACGCGATTTGTTCTGGAGCGGCTACAGGACCAAGCACCGGGGCCGCGTTTTTTGGTCGGATTCTCGCTTGGCGGCAATGTGACCCTCAAACTGGCTGGTGAACTCGGCTGCACGGATTTGCTTGCAGGCGTCTGCGCAATATCGACGCCCATTGACCTCGCCGCATGCGTGCGCGCAATGGACAAACCATCAAATCGCCTCTATGTCCGTCGATTTCTCGATCGCCTGCGAAGCCGCGTACGGCGGAAGAGCAAACTTACGCCCGGTCTTTACAGCCTAGAAGGACTAGAAGACGTCCGCACAATTTGGGAATTTGACGATCGCTTCACGGCGCCTCTCTTCGGCTTCGGATCAGCCGCGAATTACTATGCCACGCAATCGGCTATACGGTATCTCGACGCCATTCGCATTCCAGCGCTGGTAATTGCGGCGAAAGACGATCCGCTTGTGCCATTTGAGATTTACTCCCACCCGGCGTTTTCGTCCAATCCGCACCTCACGCTGGCGGCGACCGACTACGGCGGTCATCTTGGATTCATTTCCCGGCAAAATCCGCGTTTTTGGCTGGATACTTTTGCTCTGAACTGGATTACCGGCCTGCTTCCGTCATCTAATAGAATCGGGGGAACAAAGGCAGAACATTTTGCGTCTGCCTGAGGAGCCTGTGTCGAAGCAAAGAAAGTACCGCCCCAGCGCCTCGTTCTGGGAAGCAGGACGCATCGCAATCGATTCTCTAAACAAGAACAAACTGCGCAGTTTTTTGACCCTACTCGGGATCATTCTTGCCACCACAACTCTCATCTCCGTGATGGCTCTGATACATGGAATGAACCTGTATATCGCAACCAAAGTCTCCAACATGGGTTCGGACGGATTTCGGGTGGTTCGAATGGCCTGGTTTGGGACAAGAGATCCCAAGAAATTGCGCCTGATGTCAAAGCGAAACCCTCAGATCAAACCAGACGAATATGACTTTATCCAAGAGAATGCCACGCTGTTGCGCGGCATCGGGATGATGGCCGATCGCAACGGCCGAATATCGTTTCAGGGGCAGTCGACCGACAGCAGTATCGATATCGAAGGAATCACGGCGAACGTTCCGGAACTGAATAATGTTCAGGTAGACGAGGGCCGCCCCATTAGCCCCAACGAAGCGCGACGCCATGCCGCAGTTACTTTCATCGGAGCCGACATTCGCAAGCGATTTTTTGAGGATCGCGATCCAATCGGCAAGTTTATCCAAATAGATGGCGTACCGTTTGAAGTCGTCGGCGTAGCCAAATCGTTAGGCAGCGTCTTTGGCCAATCTCAGGACAATTTCGTAATGATACCGATTGACAGCTATTTCAAAGCATACGGATCGCAGAAAGGCATCGATCTGATAGCAAAGGCGATCGATCAGGAGCATCTCAATCAGGCCAAAGATGAAGTAACCATGTTGCTTCGCGCCTTCCGTCATCTTCGCCCGGGTCAAGACGATAACTTCGGCATCGTGACGTCGGATTCATTTGTGAACCTGTGGCAAAAATTGACAGCGGCTATCGCCGCGACCGCCGTTGGCATCGTTTCGGTTTTCATGGTTGTCGGCGGCATTGTCATCATGAACATTATGCTGGCAGCGGTTACGGAGCGGACTCACGAGATCGGGATTCGCAAATCGCTCGGCGCGCGGCGTAGCGATATTCTGAACCAGTTTCTTGTGGAATCCGCTACGCTGGCGGCCACCGGCGGTTTCATTGGCGTTTTGATCGCTTGGGCGATAGCCGTGCTAATCAGGAATGCGGCATCGATACCGATGGCTCTTCCCCTGCTATCTGTCGTCGTCGGAGTCGGTCTCTCGGCTGTTGTTGGTTTGTTCTTCGGCATCTATCCGGCCCAGCGTGCCTCCAAGTTGGACCCGATCGAGGCCCTAAGGACGGAAGCATAGCTCCATGAACTGGCTTGCTTTCTTTAGTGCTGCCGGTCTGGCCCTGGAAACCATTCGTGCGCATAAAATGCGCGCGTGCCTTACGGTGCTCGGCGTTGTCATGGGAACCGGAACCATTATTGGGGTGGGCTCTATTCTGACGGGCTTTGATTCGGTCATAACCGGAGTGCTTAATAGTTTTGGACCGAATTCGATTATTGTGTTCAAGTTCCAGGCAGGGTTCCGCACCTCCGCGCCTACTGCCGAAGAAAGAACCCGCAAGGATCTCACGTATCAGAACGCGCTTGACATTCGAGCGAAGTGCGAGTCTTGCGCCGAAGTGTCGCCGATGCTGTTTATTGACAATAATAATTTAGCTGCCCGCTATAAAGGAAACGACGTCTACGGGATCAATCTAATCGGGGTGGAGGAAGCATACGCTCGCGAGGGCCAGGCCGACGTCAATTCCGGCCGCTTTCTTACTGACGAAGACAGCCGCCGCCGCGCTCAGGTGGCCGTTCTGGGAGCGGACGTTGCAAAGAGTCTCTACGGCGATCTGGATCCTATTGGTAAGACCGTAACCGTTAACGGGCACGAATACGAAGTCATCGGCACGATGAACAAACCCGCCGCCTCGTTCTTCGGTAAGGACGATCTGCGCGTGTTAGTGCCGTACTTCACGATGCAAAAGAACTATCCAATGGCGAGAGATCTCGCAATTGTAGTGAACGCCAAGGAGAAGCAGTTGCCCCGAGCACTGGATGATGTGCGCGTCATTCTGCGTGTTGACCGGCGCGTTCCATACAACAAACCCGATAACTTCGGAATGTCCACGGCGGATCAAATGGTGAGCGATTTCCGCCAGATCACCGCGATGGTTGCGCTCGTCATGGTCGTGCTCAGTTCGGTCGGCTTATTGGTCGGCGGCATCGGCGTGATGAATATCATGCTTGTCTCCGTTACAGAACGGACCAAAGAAATCGGTGTCCGCAAAGCAATTGGCGCCCGGAGGTCGGATATCGTTCTTCAATTCCTGCTCGAAGCCGTCGTCTTGACAGCCTTGGGGGGCGTGGCAGGAATTCTTTTCG
>DAISJE010000114.1:0-10115 GCA_036821665.1 Bryobacteraceae bacterium
TGTGCCAATCCAAGACCGCAGATGAAGCCTACAGCGAGTCCGGCAACGGCGATAGCCGCGCCTTCTGCGATAACGCGCAACAGCAGATGTCGCGGTTGGGACCCAACGGCCAGGCGTATGCCAAACTCCCGGATTCGCCCGCTGACGGAGAATGCAAGCACGCCGGCGACGCCTACTACCGCAATCAGTAGTGCCACCATCGCGAAGGCGCTGAAGACGATCGCATTGAGGCGCTCGGGTGAGAGTACTTCCGCACGAACATCGTCCAATGTAGCCGCGTGTTCGACGGGCTGGTCGGCCGACATCTTGCGCATAATACGTGTAATTGGCGCTACCAACGCATAGGGATTCCTGTTCACGTGAATGAACATGCGCCCTCCTGCAAAAGCCGGGTTCTGGTCTGCGGGAAGATATATCGTCATGGTGGGTTTCGGGACGATATTCGCGTCGTCCATGTCCGGCACGATTCCCACGATGCGCATCGAAGCCGTAGGCATTCCCGGTACAACCTTCAAGATCGGATCGGTCCACATCACATGATGATTCAGGGCGTTGCTTTTGGGAAATATCCGCCGCGCTAAGCTCCGGCTAATAATCGCTACGGGCTCGCTGCTCTGGCGGTCAGCATCGGTAAAATCGCGTCCTTCCGCCATCGGAAGGCCGAGTGTCGCAAAAAATGCGGGTGAGATGATGCGCATCTGAGCGTGCGGATGCTCTTCGTCTGGTCCTGGAGTACGTCCATCAGCAGCAAATTGGAGTCCGAAGTCCTCCGGCTCGCGCCAGGGCACCGTCATTCCTACGGCAACATTCTGCACACCGGGGAGCTGGCGGATTCGCTGCGCCGCTTCGCGATAGTAATCGGCCACTTGGGTGGGTGTTTTATTCAGGTGCAGTACCGGTACGTTCACCGCAAGCACATGACTGGTATCGAGTCCGGTCTGCGCGGCTTCCAGCGACAGTAACGTGTTCACTGCTGCACCGGCCGAAGCCACCAACACGAACGAGGCGGCAATTTGAACGATTGCAAAAGCTCTCAGTTTGCGATTGCCGGTGCCGGTAACGCGCGTGCTCCCGCTGACCAGCCCGAATCCCTGGACACCTCCTGAGGACGGAAGGCGTGGGATAAACGCCAACAGTATTGCTGCTACAACCGCCAGGCCCGCTCCTACCCAGAGCATGCTCGAATCGATGGTGAGGTCGAGCGCTCGCATGGAGTATCGCGACATATAACGTGCCAAAACGCCCAGTGTTGGGCTGGCGATTAATACGCCGAGAGCTGCGCCTGCAATGCACAACAGCAGGCTTTCTGCCAAAAGGGTACGCCGCAAGGCGCCAGTACTAGCGCCCAACGCCGCGCGGATCCCAAGCTCGCTTTCGCGCCGAATACTCCGCGCCAAAATCAGGTTTGCCACATTGGAGCACGCAATGATGAAAACGAGTATGGACGTTGCCATTAGGACGAGCAATACGGTCCGAGCGCGCGATGTGAGCTGATCGCGCAATCTGACCGCAGTGATTTGAAAATCATCTTTAACCGGGTAGACTTCCGGGTGCGCTCGCTTCATGCGTTCATACACGGCGTGCAACTCCGCACGCGCAGTTGGCAGGTCTACGCCTGGAGCGAGTCTCGCGAATAGCTCGGTCATCCTGTGTATCCGGCTGGTCACCATGGTCGCGGAAAGATGATGCGAGCTCATGACAATGTTGCCGATGATTTCTGTCTCTTGCGGATAGGGGACAGATGGTTCCAGTACGCCTACGACGGTGCCGCGCCGCGAATCGAAAAATGAATCGAGCCGCACGGTCTTGCCAATTACCGCAGGATCGCCCTTCAATGCTGTCGACCAGAAACGGTATGTCAATACCAAGGCTCCCGCAGCCTTCGGGCCGTCATCACGGGCGTCCAGCAGCCTTCCAAGGACGGGCTGAAGTCCCATGACCTGAAAATATGAGCCGCCAACCACTCCGGCTCTGACTTCGCGAGGCTCACCAAGTCCGATCATTGTGAACGCCAGGCTCGAAAAATCGCCGAACGAGCTAAAGGTTTTCACGCCCGAACGCAAATCGCCGATTTCCGGCATTGAGAAAAGCTCGTTGCTGGCTCCGGAAGCGGTCTGGCGGATGTAGATAAGCCGATTTTCCTCGCGGTTAACTAGCGGGCGCAATAGGACGCCGCGAACGAGGCTGAACATGACGGCATTGGCTCCGATTCCGAGAGCCAGCGTCACGACCACGGTTACCGCGAGAGCTTTTTCGCGGGTCAGGGAACGAGCACCAATTTTTAGTTCGCGAAAGAAAGACCCGATGTTTTCGAACATGCAGAGAACGCCTTAATGTGAAGAGGGTGTTCGCAAGTCTATCGCCTTTCATATAGCTTTACAAACGAAAGCTGTTAGCGGCTCACAAGGAATCCCGCGGTGTCCGTTTCCGGGAATTTTGCCTCAGAACGAGACAACACGATTTTGTTAGCTTAGTTTTTTCTTCAGAACTTCGTTCACGGCCGCCGGGTTGGCCTGACCGCGGCTGGCTTTCATCACTTGCCCAACCAAGAAGCCCAGCACCGCAGTTTTGCCGCCTCGGTACTGCTCCACCTGTTTGGGGTTGGCGGCAATTGCATTGTCTACTATTTTTTCCAAGGCACCGGCATCCGAAATCTGCTTCAGCCCTTCACGCTCCATGATGACGGAAGGGGCATCACCCGTATCAAACATCTTCGGAAGAATTTCTTTGGCTAGTTTGCCTGACAATTCCCCTTTGTTGATAAGAGCAACGAGCTCGCCCAGGTGTTCGGGTTTGACAGGCGAAGCGGAAATCTCTTTACTGGCCGCTTTCAGCAGTCCCATGAGATCGCCCGTAACCCAATTGGCGGTGCTCCGGCCATCGCCGCTCACTTTTGCGGCCGTTTCGAAATAGTCGCCCGTCTCGCGCGTCAACGTGAGCACCTGCGCATCGTATTCGCGGATGCCGTATTCGCTTATAAAACGGTCACGGCGGTTGGCCGGAAGTTCGGGCAAACGCGATTTAACCTCATGAAGCCAGTGCTCGCTGACGCGTAACGGCACAAGGTCAGGTTCGGGAAAGTAGCGGTAATCATGTGCATGCTCTTTGCTGCGCATTCCTACGGTTCTTCCGGTCTCAACGTTGTAGAGGCGCGTCTCCTGCGCAACTTTACCGCCTGACTCGATCAGTTCGACCTGGCGTTCGATTTCGTATTCAAGCGCCATTTTGAGGAAGCGGAACGAATTCAGGTTTTTCACTTCCGCTTTTGTGCCGAACTTTTCCGCGCCTCTCAGCCGTACAGAGACGTTTGCGTCGCAGCGCAATTGACCCTTTTCCATGTCACAGTCGGAAACGCCGATATACTGCATGACCTGCTTGATGTCGGTCAGATAAGCGTAGGCTTCATCGGGCGAGCGCATATCGGGTTCGCTCACGATTTCAATCAGCGGCGTGCCGGAGCGGTTCAGGTCGACATAGGTGTATTGATCGGAGTCGTTGAACCCGTCATGCAAGCTCTTCCCGGCATCGTCTTCCATATGCACGCGGGTAACGCCGATGCGCTTCTTCTCGCCGGAGGCGGTGAGAATGTCAAGATAACCATGTTCGGCCAGCGGCTGGTCGTATTGCGAGATTTGATAGCCTTTCGGCAAGTCCGGATAGAAATAGTTCTTCCGGGCAAAACGGGAAAACGGATTAATTTTGCAATGAAGCGCCAGTGCCGCACTGATGGCTAATTCCACGGCTTGTCTGCTGAGCACGGGCAGCGCGCCCGGCAAGCCAAGACACACCGGACAGACATTCGTATTCGGAGCCGCACCGAATTCGACCGGGCAACCGCAGAATATCTTGGTCTTCGTTCCGAGCTGGACATGCACCTCGAGACCGATAACAGGTTCGTATTTGGTGAGGATATTTTCAGCGACGCCGCTAGCAGCCATGCATTTATTTTACGGAGTACGTAGAGAGCTTTAATGCTTCAACCCCAGCGCGTCGAAATATCCGCTATTGACTCGGCACGATTCCAGCGGGATCTTATTGAGCAGGTCTTGAAGCGCTTCTTTCGAATGCTCCAACGAAGGCCTCGCGGCTATTACCTTTTCGGCATTTCCGGTGTCCCGCCGCATCTGGCCGAACTCGACAATTTCATCCCAATGCACCGGCTTTGCAATCGAAACCATGCAGGATGATTTTTCCATCTTCTTAAAGGGCCAGAAACACCAACCCACGTCGTTCTTTTCGAGAATAGTTCGGAACTGGCGAATCCAATCGTCCGTGTTCTCCCCCGATTCGCCTAGCCATATAGGCACGTCGTAACGATCTCGAAAATCGAGATACTCCTGAATGGCGGCCTGAGTCGGTGGCGTCCAATATTTGTGGAATTCGTAAAGAAGATTCGGGTCGAAGGGCGGCCCGAAAACTTTGAAATTCGTGTCCCACTGCGCGGCTTCCAGAATAATCGTGTGATTTGCATCTACTTCCCGGATGGCTTTCGTGACGCGCCGGTACAGCGGTTCCAACCGGCCGTTGTATTTCTGTAATTGCGGAAAGTGGGGGATTGGCTCGTTCAACAGGTCATAGCCCAGCACAATCGACTCATTCCGATACCGTGCGGCGATGCGCCCCCAGACTTCGCAGAGGTGCTGCTGGTCTTGTTCGCTCTCATATAGCCACGGATAGTCCCAACTATCGTCGATATTCGTGCCCGTTTGGCCGCCGGGTGCGCAGTGCATATCGAGAATTGCCCAGACGCCTGCCTGGCGGCACCAGCCGAGAGCGGAATCAAGCAAGGGAAAGCCCTCGCCGTTCTCTTCGAAAAATTTATAGTGAAGCGGAATCCGCACTGAGTTAAGGCCGGAACGGCGAATCAACCGGACATCTGCTTCCGTGATGTAGCGGCGACGATATTCTTTCCAGAATTCCTGTGCTGCGCTAGGGCCGATCAGCTCGTTGAAAAAACCTTCGATCTCGCGAGGCGATTGCGGCCCTTTTTCAAAGAGAAACATATAGCCTTCCGGCTCAAACCAGTTGCCCAGATTGATGCCGCGAAGAAGTAATTTTTCACCCTTCGGACTCAGTAAATCTTTGCCGTGCGGTTTGACGAAGCCATTCGCCGTTGCTGAAGTAGACGCGCTACTTATCGCCGTCGCGCCCGCTCCGATAGAAGAATGAATGAACTGCCGTCGTGACCAGGCCATGGTTGAACAGTATCAAGTCATAAAGGCACGTTGTACGTTAGACAAATATGTCTCTCGTGTCTTTACGGCGCATTCTGGCGGGGCTAGTCTTTTGCACAGCGCTGCTTGCAGCCGACGGATCTACTACCAAGCATCTCTTCATTCGAGTTGCCCTCGGCAGTACTTTTAATAAGCCCCTTTCAGGTCGTCTGCTGATTTTCCTCCAAGCGGGTAAAGGAGCCACTGAGATCGACACGGATCCGTTTCATCCCGAAGCGGTTTCGATCGCGGCGAAGGAAGTCCACGACCTCGCGCCCGGAAATGCCGTCGACGTCGATACGGACGATATCGCCTATCCCGCGGGTTTTTCAAAGCTCCCGTCCGGCGATTATCAGGCTCAAGCCGTGCTCGACGTGAATCATTCTTACAACTATGGCGGTCGGGAAGCAGGGGATCCCATCAGCAAGGTCACGCCGCTTAGCCATTTTGGAGATTTTTCGACGCCAGAAGCGCTACTTACACTGACGGAAACTGTTTCCGAACGTCCGCCACGTAAGAGCCGGCTATCAGACGCGGAACGCCAAGCCGCGGAACAAGCCATTCACTCAGAAGATTTGACAAGCCGGGTCTTATCGAAATTCTGGGGCCGCCCTGTACACATGCGCGCGTGGATCGTAACACCACCCGGCTATTCAGCCGCATCGGCACGTCGCTATCCGGCGGTCTATTTCACTCATGGCTTTGGGGGCCAGCTGCCCTATTTGCGGTTCGAAGCCGAACTAATGTATCAGCGCATGGCGGAAAAGAAAATGCCGCCTATGGTGTGGATCATGCTTGACGAGTCCAGCCCGACCGGAACGCACGAATTCGCCGATTCCGTGAATAACGGACCGTGGGGCCGAGCATTGACAACCGAGTTCATCCCTTACGTCGAATCGCGCTATCGTCTCGATCGGCGTCCGGGAGCACGCTTTCTGAACGGACATTCCTCAGGAGGCTGGGCCACTCTCTGGCTGCAAGTCACTTATCCGAAAATATTTGGCGGAACATGGTCGACTTCGCCTGATTCCAGCGATTTTCATGACTTCACTGGACCCGACATCTATGCACCGCACGCCAACATGTATCACAGGCCTGACGGTTCGCTATATCCAATCATCAGGGATAACGGTAAGGTGCTGTTGACGATGCAAAGCTTCGCGCATATGGAAGCTGTGCTGGGTCCTTACGGCGGCCAGCTCGCCTCCTTCGAATGGGTGTTTTCGCCGCGTGCAGCCGACGGCCGCCCTATGCAGTTGTTTGATCGAGCCACGGGCGACATAGATCCGAGCGTGGCGCAGGCCTGGCAGAAATATGACATCGTGCATGTTCTGAAGGCAAATTGGCCGCGGCTGGCGCCCAATCTGAACGGAAAAATTCATGTGATTGTGGGGACGGCGGATACGTTTTATCTCGACGGCCCGGCGCATCTGCTCAAAGCCGCACTTGATTCTTTGCACGCGAATGCGCAGGTTACATTTCTTGAAGGCCGTACGCATTTTGATTTATATAAAGTTGGCGACGACCGCAACGGTTTATACGATCAGATTGCGGCAGAGATGTACCGGAGCTGGGAAAAACGCGCCGACCGACAAAATAGCCTCGCTCCGGAGTTCCCTTGCGTGCTTCTGAGATTTTTCTCGGGTTGCAGCCTCTATAAGAGCAATGCTGGACGAAAGCCTGTCTCGCGTTGAAAGCCTGCTCGAATCGCACCGTTTTGGCCGTCTTTCTCATCAAGAATTTGCAAACCACCTCAGGACTCTCTCGGATGGCGAGCTGAAGTGGATGAACAAACTTGTATTGGAGAGTCTCCAGTACAGTGCGCGGGACCATACGAATTCGGCGAGCCGATAGCGGATGTCGGTTCCAGCGCGGCGCGGGCGAATTTTAGACTCTTAGCGAGCCACGGAACGCCCTAGCGGCATAATAAGACTCCGCACCGTTGTGATACAAGAAAACGGTGTCGTAGCGGCGATCGCAAAAGAGCGCGCCACCGAGTTTTCTGATGTGAGGCGGTGTCTGTACCCAGCTCGACGTCTTCGTATCGAAGCTTTCGAGTTTCTGCAATTCTCGATATTGCTCTTCCGTTAAGAGCTCAATGCGCATGGCGGCCGCCATGTCAACAGCGCAATTTTCCGGTTTATGTTCTTTCCTTGATTCGAGCGCTTCACGGTCGTAGCAAACACTCCTACGGCCTTTAGGGCTCTCCGCTGAACAATCATAAAAAATATATTCACCCGTTTCTTTATCATGCCCAACAACGTCTGGTTCACCGCCCGTTCTTTCCATCTCATCGAGTGACCATAACTTTTCAGGGTGAGCTTCGAGCTTTCGTTGTATTGGCGCCCATTCAAGAGCTTTATGGCGCGTCATATTTTTCTCAAAGCGGGCTTTCAAGGCCCTGAGTAGTTGTTCGCGTTGTTCTGTTGGCAATTCTTTTTTAATATTTTGCGCTCTGGTCATCGGACGACTCTGTAGATTAGGAATATCTAACATCATCGGACAGTAATGAGCAACCAAGAAACTCCGCGCAGGCAATTCATGTCGCGGTGCCGGCGATTCTCGTCAGGGGCGTGTGCATTATTGAAAGCAGGCCCGTCTAGGAGGCCACACTGGGTCGGAATTTAGCGCAATGTCCGTGACGCTCTCGCTGTGGGAGGCACGTCGCCTCGGCATCGCTTCCCAAGGATTCGGTGCGAGGCCGTCGACTCCATCTGCCGGTCATCTCCGCAAACTCGCGGCACGGGTGCATGCCTTACAGATCGACTCAGTGAATGTGCTCGTCCGCGCACATTACGTTCCAGCTTTTGCGCGCCTTGGTCCTTATCGAATCGAGTCGCTGGACACGCTTGCCTACAGTAAGCGCCAGCTCTTCGAATACTGGGGACACGCGGCCTGTCTCATGCCGGTCTCACTCTATCCGTTAATGCGGTATCGCATGCACAAGCACATCGACCGAACGCAGGAGTACATGCAATCCGAACAGGGTCGCGATATGGCACAGGTGTACACCGAAGTCGCCGAGCGTGGCGCTATTACTGCCGCGGAGCTGTCGAATCCCGGTAAACGCTCCGGCGGATGGTGGAGTTGGTGGGGATCGGGTAATGGAAAGGCAATCCTCGAGCATCTGTACGACTGCGGTCTTGTCGCAATTGCCGGTCGGCGCGGCTTCGAAAGTCTTAACAACATCACCGAGCGTGTCATTCCGCAAGGCGCGCTCGAGGCGCCCGTTCCAGCGCGTGAGGAGGCGATGAAGCAATTGATTTGCTTAGGAGCGAGGGCTTGTGGCGTCGGGACAATTGGCGATATTGCGGGATACTTCCACGTCGACGGCTGGCGCGATCGATTGCCGCCGGGTCCGCTGTGGACGTTGAAGAGGAACTCGGATAGCCGTCGCGCTGCGCCGATCGTGAAGCGGCTCGTATCGGAACTTGTCGAGGAAAAGCGTCTGATCGCTGCGCGCGTTGAGAGCTGGAAGGAGCCGGCTTACTTGCACCCGCAAGCCCGCATCCCCCGGAATATGGATGCTTGCGCAATTGTCACGCCATTTGATTCGCTGGTTTGGGAGCGCAGTCGCATGGAGCGGCTGTTTGGCATGAAGTACGCCATTGAAATGTACACGCCACCGCCTAAACGCTTTTACGGCTATTATGTGTGCCCCTTTTTGTGCGGCGAGACACTGGTCGCTCGCTGCGATCTTAAAGCCGATCGTGCACGCAAGGTCCTAGTCGTGCAAAGTGCGTTTCTGGAGTCTGGAAACGAGCCGCGCCACGTCGCTGTTGAGCTTGCCGGTGAGCTCCGGACCATGCAAGCGTGGCTCGAACTGGATCGCATCGAGGTAAAGGAACGCGGCGACCTCGCTTCACTTTTACGCAGGATGACGAAGCGAACGGCTAAAGCAGGCAATCGTAAGTTATGTGGTCCGGTCGTTACAGCGGCAATCGAATCCGCCGGACCAGCGCGTTGAATCGCGGATCGGATCGCAGAATCTTCAGATCGGGGTCCGTTTTCAGGTAAATCAGCTCCTCCTGGCGCATATCGTAAGCACGCGACAGATATTTGAACGCCAGGTCGTACTCCCCCAGCGCCACGTGGACTGAAGCCAGCGCATACGGGGAGACGAAGCTCTGGGAGGATTCGGTTTCAAGCTGCTTTAACAACTTTCGCGCCTGATCGAGGTTTCCTTCAGTTGCGTATACGTGGGCCAGCCCGGCTTCGAGCTGGCGATCGTCGCCCGCGAGCCGGAGCGCGCGTTGAAATTCCGCTTTAGCACTTTCGAATAGCCTCTTTCCTTCGAGAGCACGGCCCATCAGCGCATGCGTGCGAGCGGAGTTGGCGTTCAGCTCGAGCGCTACTTTCATGCGGGCTATCGCATCGTCATAATGCTCCACATGAATCAGATGATGAGCCAGGTGCGCATTTACCCCCTGATTTAGGGGATCCAGTTCGAGAGCGCGCTTTGCCGCCTGAAAAGCGTCGTCTGCCCGACCCATTGCCAGGAGGTAATGAGAATACCAGTGGTGTGCGTTGGCATCGCCGGGATTCAATTCGAGCGCGCGCCGAAACTCGGTCTCCGCGCCGGGCCAGTCCCAATCGAAGTGTAGGCGCACGTATCCGAGGGCCGCGTGCGCCTCCGCCATGTTTTCATCAAGTTCTAGCGCCTTCAGTGCAGCAGCCTCAGCTTTGGGGAACGATTCCGTGGGCTTAGCGGCATTATAAAAACTCAGCAGGTTGTAGCAATCGGCAAGGCCGGCATAGGCAGGAGCATACGCGGGTTCCTTTGCCAATGCTTCATCGAAATAGCGAAGCGCCTTTTGCAGGCCATCGGGCGTACGCGTGTTCCAGAAGAACCGGCCCTTTAAATAGGACTCGTACGCCTCTGGATCCAGACGGTGCGAACGT
>DAISJE010000115.1:0-10083 GCA_036821665.1 Bryobacteraceae bacterium
GGAATACTGAGTACGGCCATAATCAACGCAAATAACGGAACGGCAAACTTTTTGTAATACTGCACGCGCAGCGGAATCGTGTCAAGGCCGCTCGCCTGCAACTCGCGTATGTAACTCCCTAGCTCTTCGAAGTTCATTTCCTTGTATTCTTTTTCTTCTTGAACAAACCAGGAGGGCGGCTCGGTCAATTCTGGAAAGGACGCCGAAGTTCCGTAGAATAGTTCGTAATTGCCACCATCAATTTGTGCGGTCCGGCTCATGCCATTCTGGAAAATCCACGTCTGACGGCCGGCGTCCCAATGCGCACGGTCGGCTGAAATCTGGCGAACCACTTCAAATGTTTGAGGATCGAGCTCATAGACATTCACTTTAGACATGATCGCCTTCCGGCTATCTATGAACTGATAGTTGTAAATCCGCGAACCTTGTCCGAATATCCACTGTCGGTCGGCTCGCAAATAGGTGGCCGGCGGCTTGTTCTTGATCTGCGCGCGTAGCATTTCCTGACGGCGGTTCGCTTCGGGGATGTAATAGTGATCGAAGGCAAAGAGCAATCCGCTAATCAGGAAGCTCACTACGAGTACAGGAGCAGCCAGCCGGTGAACACTCACTCCGCCTGCCTTGAAGGCCGTTACTTCGTTGTACTTGGTCAAAATTCCAAAACAGATCAACGACGCGACCAGTGTTCCGATGGGCGTGAGTTGGTAAATAAGGCTGGGCGCGAGATGCCAAAGATAATCAATCATCGTCGACATGGAAATGTCATTTTTAATCATGTCGCCAAGCAGTTCGAAGAAAGTAAAGACCTCGATTAATGCAACCAGAGAGGCTACGAGCACGGCGAAGTAAAACAAGAATCCATTCAGCACATAGCCGTCTATCAGCATCAGCCTGAGGCCAAAGCGCCGCATTCGGGGCGCGCGTGCCTGTGGGGCGGAGCCGGTTTGCAATCTTCTAAATTTCGTTGAAAAGCGCTGGACCCATGCTTTAGCCCATGCCGCCAGATCCTGATCGCCCGGTTTCTCCAGACGAGATAACAGAAAAATGCCGACAATCGCGAAGATTGCATCCGGCGTCCAGACGGCCACCGGCACAGGCAAGCTTCCCTTCTTAGCCATTCCGATCAGGGCAATGTAGCCGAGATAATAAAGGAATGCCAGCAGGACCGTCATCACGAAGGCGGTCGATTTTCCGCCTTTGCGTGAAGAAATGCCGAGCGGGATACCGACCAGCGCGAGCAGCACGCAGGCAAGCGGAAGCGCAAAGCGCTGGTGCAACTCGATAGCGGCATCCACATAGTCATCGCGGGAAAGATTGTGCCGGCGGTACACCATTTTGTAGAGCGGCCCGGTGTCCATCTCCTGTACGGTCTTGTTGACCTGGAGATCTTCCTGTTTTTGCGCTTGTAACGCCTCAACCTGGCTCGGCGCGGCCGTGGTAATAACTTTGCCTTCTTTGTCCCGCTCGCTCGATCGGAAATTCTTCATGTCGAGAATAATCCGGTTGTTGGCCGCGTCTGCATGCGGAATAGCTTGTTGCGCCACGATAATTCGCGGTCCGGCGCCGCGATCTTTCCCCTGCTGCTGAAGTTCATTTGGCGGCGTGACATCCGCAATGAAAACCTGATGCCAGATAATTTGCTTTCCGACGGTCTGAACGTTTCCTACATAAAGAACTGTGTTCGGGAACTGCTCATCGAAAATCCGGGATTCGATTGCTCCCGTTAGTTGGGCCGCGGCAAAGTTCCGAGCGACCTTCGATTCCAGGTGCAGAGAAAGCGGCGTAAGCCACAGCGAAGCAAGAGCGGTACAAACCAGGGCGCAAAACGCAAACAGCAAAACGGGTCGAGCTACGGTTTTACTCGATATGCCTGCAGCGCGCATAGCGGTAATCTCGCTGTCGGCCGACATTCGGCTGAGCCCGATTAAAATGCCCACGAGCACGCCCAGCGGTAACGCGAACGGGATGGTTGATGGCAAAGCGTATAGGAAAAGCTTCGCTACCACCGGCCCCGGGGCAGAGACTTTTACCAGAAGCGTCGAAAGGCGTTCAATCGTGCGTAAGAACAGCACAAAGACGAACAGCAGGGTCCCCAGCATGGCGCTCGTGAAGACTTCCTTAAAGATTGCCCTGCTGATAATGCGCATCGAACTACTGAATTAAAGCCGGAGGCGGCACAATCGGTGCCTTATTCGGTTCGTTCTCGGCTCTGGCCAGATCCACATCCTCGAAGAGCAGCGATGGGCAAATCACCGACGATGTAGTCGCGTCCAAGCCCGCATCGGCATGGTTAATGGAATTGCCGTTATTGACGTAATTCAAAACGTACGGACGATCGGAAGCCGCAATGATATCCCGCAGGTTTTTGGCGCTGAACTCGCGAAATCGTAAGCCCCGCACCAGCTCTTCCCGTCCATCCGGATAAAGACGGTATGCGAGCAGCGGCGAATTCAAGGAGCGAAAGTACCCATCCTTCTGAACCTGCCGCACGATGCTTTCCAGTTCTTCGTAACTTGCCGTGGAGGGGAAATCGAGTCTGCGAATCACAAGTCCGAATTTCAGACCCTGCGCCTTTATTTTCTCTAACAATTGCGTTTTCAATTTCGCTTCCGAAACGGCTTTATCGATATGAACGAATAAGTTTCCTGGAACGGCCTGCTCCGAGCCGAATGGTCCCGGCAGGCGGCCATGTCCGTTGGACGTTTTGAAATCGCGGACCGGCTCGCGGCTAAGCAGAAAACCTTTCAAAGTTCCTTTATCCACCAGGACGACACGCTCGGCGGGCACGCCTTCATCGTCGACGTCGTAGGCGCCTGCCAGAGCCGTTCCATTGAAATGTTGCTGCGTTGGATCGTCCCAGATGCTCAGCCAGTCGGGTGTTACTTTCGATCCAAGCCGCGACGACCAGACGTTTTCAATGACGCGCGGAGTCGATTCCGGCGGAGCCACCGGCTTTCGTGGAAGCCAGGCCGCATTCTCCATCACTTGCGCGATCAATTGGGCGGCCGCAGCCTGTTCGAAAAGTACCGGTCCGCTGTAATCGCTCGCGAGCGGCGCTTTGGCTAGCGCTTCCGTCTCACTTGCGACAGCATCTGCGGCCTGAGCCAGTTCGTTCGTGCTCGGGAAATCCGACGGTTGCAGCGCCGTTATAAAGCGGTGATTCCATACGCGGTTGCCGTCAGGAGCCATTGCAGTGGCCCGAACTTGTAGCTCGCTCATGTTCTCCGGGATGCGAATTTCGGTACCTTCGCTGTTTACAAGCCGGTAGGTGGATGAAATGATACGCACGCTGACTGCGGACGTGAGGACATCGGGATGATTTACGAAGCGGCCCGACAGTTGCCGGACGGTATCGTCCCATTGCTTCTGGTCTGGCGCAATATTCCGGACCGATCGCGATATCTGTACTGGTTTTGCTGTTGCGAAATCGGCAGTTTTGTCGGGATCTGAAATCTCGCGAAGGGCGTTCCGCTTGCGCGTGATTTGATCCGTTGCCAGCTTGTAAAAGCTGTCGGTTGAAAGCCAGAAGCCGGTCCGCAAAGCATCATAATCGTCGTCGACCGGAAAACCTCTCATGCGGGTCGCCGCGGTGAAAATCGAATTCGTATTGTCGAATTGATAGCTGCCCACGCGAACTTCGACGCGCGGCGAACGAAAATGAATTCGCTGCGATGAGATCAGCCCGCCCAAACTGGCCCGCGCCGATAATTCCGTTGCGTCGCTTGTGGAATATTGAATGAAGTAAGGCTTATCGAGATTGTTAAGCTGCAGTGTTTTCGAGCGAGCAATTTCGTCCGCCATCGCGCGAATCTGCACATCCGACCGCATGTCCGACGCCACATCTCCAGCCGTTGCGATGCCCGTGACGCAAACCAGTAGGGCGGCTCCCCCGAGCCGCGCGGGACGCCTCGTCCTGCATCTGAGAAGATGGCCAACCCGTCTCACTCGGCCTCCGGGCGTGGCAGTAGCGGCGGTTTGTCTTGCCGATTCTGCTTCTTCTGTGTTTCAATCTCGGATACCAGGATGGCCGGTGACACGGCTGAAACCGGAATGCTTCCCGACTCCGCACCGCAGTAGCCGTTGAACACGGCCGGAGTGTTGGAAGTCGCCAGAATTTTTTGGAAGCTTGCGAGCGGTGTGCCGACGATATCCACTCCACGAATCAATTCGTCCGGGCGTCCATCCGGATAAACACGATAAACCACCAGCGGAATCACTTTAAATGCCTGGGTGCCCTGGCGCCCGGTGGTGGTAAACCCGCTCGAGACATCCGCGAAATAGAGGCCATAGGGTTTGCCCTGCCGCTTCACTTCTGCAATCAACTGCGTTCGCAAGTCCGCTTCCGAAATCTGCTTCGACGATTCCACAATCAGGTTAGATTGCCGCGCTGCTACTTCGAACCCCGGTTGACGCCGTCCGTGAGCATTTGAATGGACAAGCTCTCCTACCGGCGATCGTGACAACAGGAACGTTTTCAGCACTCCATCTTCGACGACCTTCACCGGCCGTGCCTTTACGCCTTCGTCGTCATACTCGTAATGGCCAATTAAGTCGGTGCCGTTGTACGTTGTCCGCGTCGGGTCGAATTCGACGCTAATGAAATCCGGCAAAACCTTTTGCCCCAGCATCTTTTTGAAAGTCTGGTCTTCCGTAATATCTTTCTGCCGGTGGCCTTCGATGCGATGCCCAAAAATCTCGTGAAAAAAGACCGCCGAGGCGCGGCCCGAGAGAATGGCCGGGCAGACGATAGGCTCCGCGGGCGGGGCATTCATCAGTGCATCCAGATTCGCCGCAACCTCGCGGACTTTGGCGCTCACATCGCTCGCCGACGGCAAATGGGAAGGTTCTGACGCTTCGATTGTCACGAAATCGCCTAAATCCATTCCATCCGGAGCCAAGGCGGCCCCTTGAATCTCTATCCGGAACAGATTGCTCCCAAACTGAACGGCTGTCCCCTCGGTATTAACAAAGGTCCGGATCTCGCGCCGCCCACGGAAACTGACCCCGGAGGCAAGGATCTTCGGATGCTTTTTGAATTCAGCCGACCAGGCTCGTACTCGATCCTTCCATTCGTCTCCGTCGTATTTATATGTCTCGGGTAACTGCGAGTAGGTGGCTGCCGGCTCGGCCGAAAAATCGGCGTCCCGGTCGCGCTCTTCTGCCAGCAACTGCTCATCGGTCTTTAGCTGTAGAAAGCGTCTCGATGCCACACGGTACACCCGGTCCGTCTCGCTCCAGATAGCGCGCCGGATCTGGTTCGGATTGTCGTCAAGGCTAAGCGGCGTGAAGGACGTAAACTGGCCGCGCGTTCCTTTATAGGGATGATAGTTGTCGAAGGCCGGCGATCCTATCCGGATCGTCGTATCCAACCCTCGTACATGGTTTCGGCCCGCGCTAAGGAGTGCGCCGTAAGTTGCGCTTACCGTCTCGCCCTGTTCGTCCGTGACCTCGTATGCCATGTAGTAAGGAGACGGGTTGGCTTTAGTTTTTAGTGCCGTGAATTCGCGCCCCAGCTCTTCCTTCAGGATGTCGATCAGAGAGGGTGCCGGTATCGCAAACGCGGTTGCAGCCAGCGCTAGACACAATAGCGCCAGGCAGGGTACAGCGGAATGGAAACGCAAGTTAAAGGATACCGTGAATCTGTGGCGCGGCGGCTCCTCGCCGCTACGTCGGCACTCTTGCCGCGCCGGTCCTACGCGAGATGTCTAGCTTGCCTCGAGCGCTTTCGGCACGCCTCGCATATGTGTCAGCTCCCGCCAGTCGCCAAAACGACAGAGCTCCAAACAATACTAGTTGTTAAAAATAACTAAAAATTTATTATTGTGGTTAGGAAATGTTAATCATTGGGCTTATGGGTGATTTACCTCAAAGCTCGTGAGCGAAAAGGGGAATTATCGTTCATGAAAAAAGCTGATATTAAAGCTCCGAGTCGGTGGCAATGGCTAATCTTAATGGCATGCCTGTTCATTGCTTTCGCGAGGATTGGCTTTGGGGATTGTACCCTCGATCTGAATTGCGGCCAGTGCAATTCAGGCAGTTTTAAAACTCATTGCGAGTGCCACGATTCGCCTACATACACATGCACGGGATGTACGGGCACTTGCGTTCAGGGCGGGTGCTGCTGCGGCCATAACACAACCGGGGTGATTGTCACTAGTTGCAGCAGTATAGGTTGCGGATCTACACCACGATGTATGGGGCTCCTAAGAGCGCCCATAGCCAGTCCGCTGCTGTTGGCTGGTTCGTCAGCATCGCTGGCCGGTTTAGCTTTATCGGCATTTGGGACGGCATCGATGCCTGACCAGGCCATCCCAGAGATCCTTTCTAGTTCGAACACTTCGATTGACATTGACGTTCCTCCGGAGGCAAAGATCGAGATCACCAATGTGAAGCTAAATGCCACTCCGACAAATTTCCGTTTGGGGTCTTTCACAATCAGGAATTTGAGCGATAAGAACTTAATTGCCTACAATCTCATCATGAATTTGTATTTCGATGAAATAGAGGACCACCCTTTGGAAATGGGAATTACTGAAGACGGATGGTTTCTGAATCAGTATGTTCTCAAACCGGGCGAGTCAAGAGAAGGGGTCATCAGGATGTCGCTCACTGCGCCGACCGCTGTAACGCTAACCCGTATCAGTGTCGTTCCCGATTACGTTGAGTTCTCCGGAGAAGCAGCGCTCGGCTCTAATAGGGCGATGGTCGGGGCTTCGTTAAAAAAATCTCGCGACATCAAAGCCGAAGTGTTTCAAACCTATTGCGCAAAGCTCAGATCTGGAGAATCGCCGGAGTCAGTAAAGTCTCTTATTATGTCGGACCGAAAAGACGTGAAGACTGAACGCCAAATGGCGATGAGCGTGTTATCCACTTTCCTAGACGAGCACGGCGGTGATGGCTTCGCCACCGTGTGCTCCGAAGGCTTGCAGGCACGCGCTTATTAAGCGGAAATGCCTCGCATCAGATCATTTGAACGCAAGTTTCCGCAGACTCTCTCCATACGGCGCTCGCGCCACGCCGCGCTCCGTGATAATTGCGGAAACATACCGGTTCGGCGTCACATCGAAGGCCGGATTTGCCACCGCGATTCCCTCCGGCGCAACCGGCACGCCCTGCACATGAGTCACTTCCCGCGCGGACCTTTCTTCGATTGGTATCTCGTCACCGGTCCGCAGTGACAAGTCGAGCGTCGATACCGGCGCAGCCACATAGAACGGAACGCCATTTTCCTTCGCCATGACTGCCACTCCGTACGTGCCGATCTTGTTTGCGACATCTCCGTTCGATGCAATACGGTCCGCGCCCACGACCACGCACCCGATCCGGCCGCTCTTCAAAAAATGGCCAGCCATGTTATCTGTGATGAGCGTAGTAGCGATGCCGTCGCGCTGCAGTTCCCACGCAGTCAGCCGCGCGCCCTGGAGAAAGGGCCGGGTCTCGTCTGCAAAGACATCGATGTTCTTGCCCATTTGCACCGCGGCGCGAATCACGCCTAGCGCCGTACCGAAACCGGCAGTCGCCAAAGCACCTGCGTTGCAATGCGTCAAAACAGTTTTGCCGTCGGGCACAAGCGGAGCGCCGTTCCGCCCGATCGCTTCATTGATGGCTATGTCCTCTTCGCGTACTTTCTGTGCTTCGGCCACCAGCCGTTCGCGTATAGTTTCCGCGCTCAAGTGCCGGTTTGCGGCATAAACCTGCTTCATCCGCTCGATCGCCCAGAAGAGATTCACCGCGGTAGGGCGCGTCTTTCCCAGTGTCTCGCAGATATGAGGCATATCGGCCTCAAGATTCTTCGAGTGCAGTGCGCCGAGCGCTACACCCATTGCCGCTGCGACACCTATCGCCGGAGCGCCGCGAATAATCATGTTCCGAATGGCATCTGCGACCTCAATGTAATTCCGGCAAGTTACGAATGCGGTCTCGCGCGGCAGGCGGGTCTGATCGATCATTACGACGCCTTCAGGCGTCCACTCAATAGTCTCGATGGTTTTTTGTGTGAGAACAGCAATATCAGTCATGCAAATTCTATGTTGAATCTCCGCCTAGAAAATCGGGATACTCCGGGCTGTTTTCCGAATCGCTGCTGGTTCCGAATACATTTTTCTATCTCCATTTTTGAATTGCCAGCGCGATCACCGACAAAGCATTAAAACATCCGTGCATTACGGTACACGGAACGATAGAGTTGGTCCGGTAACGCAAGTATCCGAACACTACACCTGCCAGCGAAACGCAAAACGCATACTGCCAAGCCCACGAGTATTCAGGGGCATGCAGGCCGCCGAAAAGTGCTGCCGTAATCAGGATTCCCGCAATGGCTCCGAATGTTCGGGATAAAAGCGGCTGTAAAAAACCGCGGAAGAACAACTCTTCGAAGATGGGAGCCAATATCACCGCCAGGAATGCCAAAAAGGCGAATGACACCGGCGTTTCGCCCAGGTTTTCGAAAGGAGATTTAACTTTGGGAGTGCGAAGCGCAGTCCCTAGCAGTGAAAGAGAAAATCCCAGCAGCGTTCCTCCTCCCGCCGCAATACCTAAGCTGAAGTTACTGCGCCGCCAGCCGAGCGACTGGAATACGGGCTGGCCATAGCGGGATCCCAGCACGAGCTTCAAAGCAAAATAGACGACCGCGTATGTTGCAACCGTCGTGGACACGGCGAGCAATGTCAAATCACCGTTCAACGGCTTGCCACCCGTCATTAAAAGCGAGATTGCCATAATCACGAAGACGCCAAACACGATCAGCCCCAATACCAGCGCCAGGTCCACATAGTCCCAGAACGGCTCTCGTTGCCGTCGGGGTGGCTGAATGTCAGGGGCTGGTTCTACCGGCAGGCTCTCTAAAGGATCAGGCTCCACGGGCTGCCCTCATTATCTTCCGCAGGGCCTCCGCCGTATGGCTTCGCGGACTTTTCAGCAGTTCTTCGGGCGTACCCGCTGCAACCACAGCTCCGCCCTCTTCCCCGCCCTCCGGTCCCAGGTCGATGATGTAATCGGCGCTTTTAACCACATCCAGATTGTGCTCGATGATGACCACCGTGTTCCCGAGGTCAACCAGCCGCTGCAAAACGTCCAACAGATGACGGACGTCGTCGAAATGCAATCCGGTGGTCGGCTCATCCAGCAGATAGAATGTCTTCCCGGTCTGCCGCTTGCTCAGTTCCTTGGCAAGCTTGATGCGTTGTGCTTCGCCGCCCGACAGCGTCGTAGACGATTGGCCCAGATGCAGGTAACCAAGCCCCACCTCTGCCAATGTTTTGAGCTTTGCGTGTACTTGCGGGATATTCGTGAGCAGCTCGAGCGCATCGTCTACGCTCGACTCCAACAAATCCGCAATGCTTTTGCCCTTGTATTTGACTTGTAAAGTCTCCTGGTTGTAGCGCCGCCCGCGGCATACGTCGCACGTGACATACACATCGGGCAGGAAATTCATCTCGATGCGCTTTAGCCCATCTCCCTGGCACGCCTCACAACGGCCGCCTTTCACGTTGAAGCTGAAGCGCCCAGCCTTGTAGCCGCGCTCGCGAGACTCCGGAAGCATCGCATACAACTCGCGAATCGGTGTAAAGACCCCGGTATACGTCGCTGGATTCGACCGCGGCGTACGGCCGATAGGCGATTGATCGATCTCAATGACTTTGTCGATATTCTCCAGTCCGAGAATCGCATCATGCGCGCCCGGCTCGGCGCTGGATCCGTACACCTCTTTTGCAAGCGCCCTGTACAGAATGTCGTGAATCAAGGTCGACTTGCCGCTTCCCGACACACCCGTGATCACCGTTAATGTGCCAAGCGGAAAATCGACATCGACGTTTTTCAAGTTGTGTTCGCGTGCGCCGCGTACCGAGAGTTTCAGACCGTTGCCCCCGCGGCGCACCTCGGGAATCGGAATCTTTTGGTGCCCCGACAAATACTCGCCGGTCAATGATTCAGGGGCGCTCATGATCTGCCCCGGTTTCCCTTGTGCGATCAGGTTGCCGCCCAGCCGGCCCGCGCGCGGCCCCAGGTCGATCACATAATCGGCGCGCTCAATCGTCTCGGCGTCGTGCTCGACGACGAGCACCGTATTGCCTAAATCTCGCA
>DAISJE010000116.1:0-10043 GCA_036821665.1 Bryobacteraceae bacterium
CAGCAAAGCCGCTGGAGGACTACACAGTAGAAGACATCCGGCGCGAGTACATCACCCAAAAGTCGTGCGCCCCGTTTTGTACGATCTCCTGCGTCCATCAAATCTCTTATTTCGATTCATTTCGAGGCAAACAAACGCGCGTCGTCGAACCCGTTCCGCAGGAGCAGCTAGTCCGCATCAAAGCTGCTCGCGTGTAATGGGCGTCTTATGTCCGGAACCGGCCTTGCTGCAGATCCAGGTGTAGTTCGGCACGATAACGGACCAGGCCATCCAGAACAGCCCGCGCGATTCCGCGCCATCATGAACGGGCTGGAATCGTCTGGGTTGGCGCGCGAAATGATTCGCTTGCCGGTTCGCATTGCCACCGATGACGAACTCGCGCTCGTTCACACCCGCCAATACATCGAACTGCTCCAGCGGGAAATCTCCGAAGGCCGTTCTCAACTCAGCACGGGCGATACGGATATTTGTTCCGAATCTGAGGGTGCTGCGCGGAGTGCTGCCGGATGCGTATTATCAGCAGTCGACGCGCTATTTTCGAAGTCAGCCACAAACGTCTTTTGCCCGGTTCGCCCTCCCGGCCACCACGCGAACGCTGCGCGCGGAATGGGTTTCTGCCTGTTCAATAACGTTGCATTGGCTGCCCGATACGCGCAGCACAAATACGACATAGAGCGCGTGCTGATCGCCGACTGGGATGTGCACCACGGAAACGGCACGCAGGACATCTTTTATGAAGACGGCTCCGTGCTTTTCTTCAGCACGCACCAGTCGCCTTGGTATCCGGGAACCGGCGACATCTCTGAACGGGGTGAGGGAAAAGGAGAAGGCAAGACGATCAATTGTCCTTTCCCCGCCGACACGCCGGCAAAAGAGATTCACGACGCATTCCGCGAAGTGTTGCTACCGGCGGCTCGCGCTTTTCATCCCGATTTGATTCTGCTCTCAGCCGGATTCGATTCCCGGATTCACGATCCACTTGGCCGCTTCTTACTTACTGACGCAAATTTCGGTGAGCTGACCGGCATGATGCTGGATCTCGCAGCAGAGTGCTGCGGCGGCCGCCTGATTTCCGTTTTGGAGGGCGGCTACAATCTGGAGGGCTTGAGTCTTGCCGCAGAAGCTCACGTTCGTGCGTTGCTGGCAGTGCCTACCAGAGTTCAGCGTAAGTGATCGCTCGGCCAAGCCTCCGATCGAACATGCCAACCTTGTCAAGGGTATATAATCGCTCGAAAATCCGAAAGAACGCCGTTCATGCTGCCAGCCTATCTTTCTAAAGCTGTACCCAACCCGGCCTCCAACCGTGCGCCTTGGTACAAGAACACCGCGCCGACGTATGCAGGCATTTTTCTGTGGGTCGTTTTTTACCGCGAGATCGCTTCCGGCACGCTCGACCTGGCTGGAATCGGCCTTTGCTTGCTCGCTCTGCTGGTCGCCGGCCTCATCAGCTATGCGCTCTTTTATCGCATCCCGGCCATCCTCGGCATGGAGACTGGCTATCCGCTGTACGTAGTCGGCAGTTCCACTTTTGGCACCCGCGGCGGCTACCTGATGCCCGGCATCTTGATGGGGCTGCTCCAGGTCGGATGGATGTCCGTCAACGCCTTCGTCGCTACCGCGTTTCTCCTCACCGCTTTTGGCTCGAAAGCGGGACCGGGAAGCCTGCCGTTCGGAATCATCGCCGCCGTATGGGCCTTGGCCCTCGGATACGTTGGAGCCAAAGGAATCCAATATGTCGCCCGGTTCGCCTTGTTTCTAAACGTCATCCCGTTGATTATGATTCTGGTTGTTTTCGCGTACAACTTCGCAGGCGTGAGCGGCTACACCCCGGCGCACCCCAGTCCTTATATAGGTTTCATGATGATGATCCAGATTGTCGTCGGCTTCTTCGCAACAGCCGGTGCAGCTGGCGCGGACTTCGGCATGAACAGCAGGGATGCTCGAGACGTTCGCTGGGGCGGCTTGGTCGGTATTCTGGTTGCCGTACTGGTGGCCGGGGGGCTGCCGCTGCTCTCGGTTGCCGGCGCGCATGTGCTCTACGGTGTTCACGACTTTCGCTTTGATTCCGCAATTGCGCAAACCGGAAGCTTCGCCGCCGCCGCCTTCTTCCTGTTTGCGATCGCCTCCATTGCCCCCATGTGCTTCTCTTCCTTCATCGCCGGAAACAGCTTGGCCACGATGATTCCGGGGGTGCCGCGAACGACTTCCACGATGATCGGGGCCGTGGTGGCCGCGATACTCGCAATCACCGGAGCGGCGGCCAACTTAGTCGGCCTGTTCACCATCATTGGTGCCTCCTTTGGCCCCATTTGCGGCGCCATGGCAGCGGACTATTGGCTATCGGGCAAGAGATGGGCCGGTCCCCGGCAAGGAATCAACTTCGCGGGCTACATAGCCTGGGCGATCGGATTCATCATCGGCATTTTGCCATTTCTCCCCATTTCTCAGGAGACGAAACCCTATGTCCAGCCGGCCGCCGTCTACAGCTTCATCGCCGGTTTCGTTATCTATGCAGTGCTGGCAAAATTGGGCCTTCAGCCCAAGGTGGTCGCTGGCGTAACTGTCCCTGTCCTCCAGCAAGCCGCCACCACACGCTCCGTACCGCCTGGAATCTAATCACGCGATTACCTTCCGGCTAAAGACTGCGTAGCCAGGCGCAATTCGCCTAAGTAAATCTTCGAGTACACTTGCGCAAGGAGAACTATGCGCGCACTTACCGCAGGTGTACTGTTTCTGGCCTTAACGGCCGCTTCGGCTTTTCCACAAAGTAACCTCAAGTCGCTCGTCATAAAACATCTAAAGACTTCGGAAGATTTCACCGTCAAAGTGGCCGAGGCCATGCCGGCCTCCGATTACGATTTCAAGCTGACACCGCCGCAGTTTAGCTTCGGGCAGCAACTCGTGCACCTTTCACAAGGTTTCGACTACATCCTGAGTTCGTTCTCGGGTGAAAAGCCGAATCCACCCAAGCCGAAATCCATGAGCAAGGATGACATTATCGCTTTTATAAAAAGCTCATTCGACCGCGCGATTAACCGGATCTCTAAATTAACGCCGGAACAGATTTCGAAAACGTATACAGTTGAAGGAAACACAGACACCGGAGGAGGTCTTCTTTTAGGCGCTCTGGACCACGCGACTCATCACCGCGCATCCGCCGAAATGTATCTCAGAGCGAAGGGCATCACGCCGCCCGAATACCAGTTCTGAGCCGCATTAGTAAAATTGGATTTCTGAACATCGGCCTCCAACTCGAACCCCGTTTCACGACGCGGAAGTGCCTGTCAGGAATCCAAAAATGCCACATAAAGTAACAGTCATTGGAGCCGGCAATGTCGGCGCAAATACAGCTCAAAAGATAGCGGCTAAAGAACTGGCCGACGTCGTTCTGGTGGACGTCGTGGAAGGCGTGCCGCAGGGCAAAGGACTCGACATGCTCGAATCCGCGCCTGTCGAAGGCTATGACGTGCAGATCATAGGAACCAACGGCTATGAGCAGACAGCGGGTTCCGATATCGTCGTGATCACAGCCGGTTTTCCACGCAAACCGGGCATGAGCCGCGACGATCTGCTTCTCGCCAACTATGAAGTCGTCAAGAGCGCGACCGAGCAGGTTGTCAAAGGCTCTCCCAACGCAATACTTATTCTGGTCACCAATCCTCTAGATGCGATGTGCTGGACGGCTTTAAAGGTCTCCGGCTTTCCAAGGGAGCGAGTCATCGGCATGGCGGGTGTGCTGGATACAGCGCGCTTTCGAACCTTTATCGCTGAGGAACTGAAAGTGTCGTTCGAAAACGTGACGGCCATGGTGCTGGGCGGTCATGGAGATACGATGGTTCCGCTTGTGCGGTTCACGAACGTAAGCGGCATACCGATCTCAGAGCTGATGGATGAAACGACCATCAACCGGCTGGTGCAGCGCACGCGCGACGGCGGCGCGGAAATCGTGAAATATCTCAAGACCGGCAGCGCTTATTATGCTCCGGCCGCATCGGCAACCGAAATGGTTGAATCGATTCTGAAGGACAAAAAGAAGGTTTTACCCTGCGCCGTCTACCTCCAAGGCGAGTACGGCATTCAGGGGCTCTTTGTCGGTGTGCCGGTCAAGTTGGGCAAGAACGGAATCGAGAAAATATACGAGATTCAATTGCAAGATGACGAGAAGGCTGCTCTACAGAAAAGCGCGAACGCAGTGCAGGAGCTGGTCTCGGTATTGCAACAAAAGGCTAAGTAGATTTGCCGGAATCTATAGAAATGTGCCGGTAGATCCGCTAATCTGACGAGCATGGCGACGAAAGCAGCCGTCAATGGAGTGAACGGCGGCGTCCGCCGCATAGATCCGAAGCATGCCTGTTTTGGCATGAAACTCGCGGCGTCGAAGATTCACCGCTGGGGTGTATATGCCACCGAATTCATTCCCGTGGGCCGGAAAGTCATCGAATACACCGGCGAGAAGATCAGCCGCCGCGAAACGAAGCGCCGCGCCGAAGCGACGGATTTGATCTACCTCTTTACGCTGGATGATTATTGGACGCTTGATGGCTCGGTGGGCGGCTCCGGCGCCGAGTACATCAACCATTCCTGCGATCCGAATCTGGCGGCCAGGATCATTCGCGGACATATCTTATATATGAGTAGGCGTGACATTTTGCCGGGCGAGGAATTGACGGTCGATTATCATTTCGACAAAAACGTCGAGCGAGTCCCTTGCCATTGCGGCGCACCGAAATGCCGCGGCACAATCAACGTTCTGCACTAACCATAGTCAGAAATAGCGATGTTAGGTTCACGAAGGGTAATGTGGGGCAGGATGATATCCTGCGCGGCGGTTGCTAACCGCCGCCCGGCCGATTGCCAATCCGCCTGCAGATTGCCTTCGGCCAACCCACCCTACAAGCTTTGATGTATTGGGACAATTTCGTAGCGGATCTCAGGTTTGTATTTCGCCAGATCGCGAGATCGCCGCGCTTCTCGATCGTATGCATCGTAATTCTGGCTTTGGGGCTCGGAGGCGCTACTGCGGCCTTTTCCGTTTTGTATGATGTGGTCCTTCGGCCTTTGCCGTTTCACGACTCCGGCCGGTTGGTCGTTGTCCATACTCGGTTTCCGCAGCTTAATGCGCCGCGGCTCGGAGTCTCTCCTCCGGCTTACGAGGATCTCCGCCGCCAAACCGACCTGTTTAGCAACGTCGGCACGTTCTTCTATCTGGATTTGAGCCGGACCGGAATCCGGCATCCGGAGAAGGTAAATGCTGTAGCGGTTACTACGAGTCTCTTTGAAACGCTTGAGGTCAAGCCCTTCATTGGCCGCTATTTTACGGCAGCCGAACAGCAGACCGGCGGCCCTCATGCCGTGATTTTGAGCGATGCGTATTGGCGCTCGGCATTCGGGCAAGACCGGCATGTTTTGCAGAAAAGTATTCAATTGAACGGTGAAGCGTACCGGATCGTCGGCGTCATGCCACCGTCGTTTCAAGTCCCCAGCGACGTGACTCAGATGTGGGTGCCGGTCGTTTTCAAACCGAACCAGCTGCTGCCGGCTGCCCGCTCAAGCGTGTTCCTTCGCATGTATGCCCGATTGGCTCCGGGCGTTACCTTTGAGCAGGCTTCCAAATGGCTCGATCAATTCAGCCGCGAAACCGCGCTTCGCAATCCGGCTGACTACCCTATCAATCTCAAAGGTTGGAAGTATTTCATGCTTCCCATGTCCCAGGAGAGAAATGAGGCAAAGCATTCCTGGGCGTGGATTCTGTTCACATCCGTGATGCTGCTCTTTCTGATTGTTTGCCTGAATGCCGGCGGCTTGCTGCTTCTGCGCTCAACCGAGCGTTCCTTCGATACTGCGGTGCGAATGGCGCTCGGGGCCTGCCGGATAAGTATCGCCCGGCAACTGTTGATCGAGGTTCTTGCAATTGCCATTGCGGGCGGCGCCGTAGGCTACTTCCTGGCACAATCCGCGGTTTCTCTGTTGAGCAGGACTGAACAATTCGGGGCGTTGCATCTCTCATTTCCCGTCTTCGTCTTCGGTTCGGGAATGATTTTACTCACCGCGATTGCGTGCAGCGCCTATCCGATATACGTGACGACCCGGATTGAGCCCGCTGTCGCGATGAGCGCGGGCGGGCACGAGCGCACCGGTACCGGCGGAAAGCAACGTGCTCGCCACGCAATCGTAATTGTTCAGGTGGCTGTCTCAATGGTCCTACTGGTCATAGGCGGTCTGATGCTTCACAGCTTTGTCCGCCTTGTGGATACGCCGGTAGGCTTCGATGCCCGGAACGTCATGACCATGCAGATCAGTCTGCCCCCGGCGCATTACACCTCCGGGCCGTCGCGCAGCAATTTTTATCGGGCGGTGCTGGAACAGGTGAATAGTGTTCCCGGCGTGAAAAGCGCTTCGGCATGCACTCTTCTCCCGTTCGGTTATGGCGAAAATATCCAGTCTTTTCAGATCGCCGGTAAGAAAACGGAGGCCAACCAGTTTGCCGATGTCAGCAATATACTGCCGGATTTCTTTCGCACGTTGCGAATCCCGCTGCTCGAAGGCCGTCATTTCGGCCCGACGGATAGAGAAGGCAGTCAGCCGGTTACGATCGTCAACCAGGCATTCGCGCGGCGATATTTCGCATCCGAAAGCTCCTTGGGACAGCAGATCGATGTCATGAACGGACCGCGCTTTACGGTTGTCGGTGTCGTTGGCAATATTAAAATCTCGGGGCTGGACGATGTGGATGCTCCCATGCTTTACTTCAGCGCGAATCAGATTCCCGGTACCGATCTGTCGCTGGTTATCCGATCCGCCGGCCCCGTCGCCAGGTTGCCTGAAGCAGTACAGGACATTGTCGCGAAGATCGACCCCGATCAGCCGGTTTACGACATTGCCACATTGCAGAGCCGCATCGATCGCTCGCTCGCAACCAGGCGCTTCGCGCTAATTGTTCTGGCATTATTTGCGCTTACCGGAACAGGGCTCGCCGCGCTTGGCCTCTACGAACTGCTGTCCTATTCGGTTGCGATCAGAAAACGTGAGTTCGGAATCCGCGCGGCTGTCGGTGCGACTCAGCGCGACATCGTCTTTCTTATCCTCAAACGCGGGGTGTTGCTGGTGTGTCTGGGAATCGGAGCTGGCGGCCTTGGCGCGATTGCCGCTTCCCGATATATTTCCGGACAACTCTACGGAGTGCAAGTAAACGATCCCCTGACTTGGATGACGGTGGTCGCGCTTTTGACGATTTCGGGAGTCATTGCTTGCGTTGCACCCTCGCTTCGCGCCTCACGGTTGAATACGCTGGCACTCTTAAAAGACGCGTAGGGGCGAGGCACGCCTCGCCCTTTCTTCTCCGTTTACCCCGGAATTTTCCGACTCCTCGTACTACGGAAACCTCCTCTCGCTCCGACTGGAGAGCAATATCACTCGCTCGACACTCAAGTGAAGGGAATTCCTGCCGATAAGGAGCATAGGCAGCTTATGGATCTGAATCCAGTTTCGAACCAGAAGATCGTGTCCATTTGTGAGACGCAGCCTCTTACGGTGCATGGTCTTCAGCATCTGCTCGATCAGACAGATGACCTCAGATTCGGATGTGCTCATGCTTCTCCCGCGGAATGGATGCTCAGCCCGAACGCCCATGAAACAGATCTCTTGGTCATCGATAAGGGACTGGGGGCACAGACTGTACTCGATGCGCTCGACCAACTTCCGGCCGAGCATGGAACTGTTCGCGCGACTGTTCCCGCAGTCGTGATCTGGGGCATGTCGATTACAGAAGCCGAGGCGCTGCGATTTCTACAGGCAGGGGCCAAAGGAATCATCCGAAAATCGGCCGATACCGAAACAGTATTAGCTTGTCTGCGGGCCGTGGCCCAAGGCCGCAGTTGGATGCAGGATTCAGTCTTCCGCGAAAACACGGGCGCCGATACGCAAGTTCGAACCGACCTGACGCCTCGCGAGCATCAAGTGATGGAACTGGTTGAGCAGGGTTTCAAGAACCGTGAGATTGCCCAGGAATTAGGCATCAGGCCCGGTACTGTGAAAATTCACCTGAAGCATATCTTTGAAAAGACCGGCGTGCGCGGGCGTCACGGACTGGCACTGAACGGATTGCGCCAAAAGGGCGTAATTTCGCTACTGGCGTCCTAAGCCGGAATACCTTCTACCAGTGCTCCTTCGTCCTGAGCGCGGTGATGTGCGCCACGTGATGGCGGCAGTGCCACGCATAAAGTCCTAGCGTCCAATCCAGGCGAATTTCACCTAGTTCGGGATGTTTAAACGTGCGTGCAAAGTCGCCTTCGGACATTGAAGATAGCAACCGAACCCACCGGGCGTGCAGGCCTTCAATTAAGTGAAGCGACGGGTCAATCGGTGCTTGTTTCGCATCCGGAAGCTCGGCCCAGCTTTTTTCGTCATATGTTTTTATGAGCGGTGAATCTTCGGTCAAGGCGAGCCGGAAACGAGTGTAGCTGTTCAAGTGACTATCCGCGACATGGTGTACAACCTGTCGCACTGTCCATCCTCCCAGCCGGTACGGAGTATCCAACTGCTGCTCAGTGAGGCCGATGACGGCATTACGCAAGTGAACCGGCAGCCCCTTCAGGTCCGCTATCCATTTCGTGCGAATCTCGGCATCAATGGCCTCCGGCGGCGTGTAAGAGCCAACTGGATACCGCACGTCGGGAATAGGAGACAGCTCGCCTGTGCTCATAGATCGTGTATTAAGGATACTGTAATCCAAAAATCCAGTCACAAATCGTAAATCACTGATTCTAATAGAGATGACTCCAAATCGCTTGCAGCGCTCCTTCATACTGGTTTTAGGAGCATTTTTCAAGATGTCTACGGAAGCACAAGTTGCGGCGAACCAGCAGAACGCACAACACAGTACGGGTCCCAAATCCGCCGAAGGCAAAGCGAGGATTTGCTTGAATGCCTTCCGCCACGGTCTCGCGGGAATATTCATGATTCTGCCGGATGAAGTGCGCGACGATTTCGAGGAGCTTCATGGCGGGCTGCGCGCCGAGCACAAACCCGAAACTCCCACCGAAATTCTGCTGGTCGAAAGCATGGCGCAGCACTACTGGCTGAAGCAGCGCGCGCTTCGTCTCCAGAATTTCTGTTTCGACGATGAAGGCAACTGCGATGAAAAACAGCTTGCTCTCTATCTGCGCTATCAGACCACGCACGACCGCGCCTTCCACAAAGCGCTCAACACGCTTCTAAAGCTCAGAGCCGACAAGAAGAAACAGGAAATTGGCTTTGTTCTGCAGCAGCGTCAGGCCGACGAACACGCCCGTAAGCAGGCGGTCGAAAAACGCAAACAAGAGCTGCACAAATGGAAGGTTTTGTACGCGCAAGCCGAAGTTGACCACCGCATTTTGATGAGTGTCAACCTTCAGACTCCGGAACATCGCATCACAATCGGCCCGCAGCATATCATCGCCGCCGAAAAAGCCGCATAACAGAACCGTGGGGCAAGCTTTAGCTTGCGCGGGGCTTCAGCCCCGCAACCAGAGAAATCCGTGGCGCACGATTTTATCGTGCAGCGGTGGGCTTCAGCCCAGTGGCTCGGCGCTGGGAGCGGGCTTCAGCCGATTTTATATAGTAAGAAGTCGTAACGGTGGCTGCCGGATGGTAGCGGCGGCCATATTTTGAACGCGCGTCTGTGTCCCGACTCGATATCTTATTTCGCTGTTCTAGCCTTTGGCTCGGTCTTATAGCCCTCGTTTCTAGCGGCTCTATCTTCTGCCAGAGTCCACAAATCAGTCAGATCAGCGCCGATCTCACATACGACCAGGCCGTTGTACCGTTTGTTCAGCAGAATTGTGCCGTGTGCCACAACGAAAAGCTGAAAACCGCGGGTCTCGCGCTGACCGGCTATCATGACCTGGCATCTGTTCTGCACGATCGCGATGTTTGGGAAAAGGTCGTTCGAAGGGTGCGTGCCGGCGAAATGCCGCCTAAAGGCATGCCCCGCCCGGCGCCGGCCGCCATCGCCGCGGTGACCGGCTGGCTCGAACAGCAGTTTGCCAAAGCCGACCGCGACACGC
>DAISJE010000117.1:0-10021 GCA_036821665.1 Bryobacteraceae bacterium
GCATCTGCTCCTGACTTTCGAGCGTAGCTTCCCAGAAGCGGCCCTTGGTCCCGAATCCTGCGTTATTGATGAGTAGAGCAAGCCTCGATTCGTTCGCGATCCGTTCGGCGGCAGCGGCCAGGTCTGCTTCTACTGTGAGGTCCGCAGCGAGGATCTCGACTTGAGTTGAATATGCGCTGGTAAGTTCGCTTGCGAGTTGTTCGAGGCGATCTTTACGCCGGGCAAGGAGCAGCAGATCGTGTCCGGACGCGAGCCGGCGCGCGAATGTAGCGCCTATGCCGCTGGAAGCACCGGTGATGGCAACGACGGTTCTGGACAAGAGTTCCTGCTAGATGTAGGCGATGACGTCGATCTCGACAAGCGAGTTGCCGGGAACGCCAGCGGCGGCGATGGTGGTGCGGACTGGCGGTTCCGGGCCGAAGCGGCCGCGGAACACTTCGTTCATCTCTTTGTAATCTTTGAGGTCAGCGAGATAAACCTGAGCTTTCAGAACTTTGTCCATGGAAGAGCCCGCCTCTTCCAGGCTCTTCTTAATTTCGTCAAGCACGTGGGCCGTGTGCGCTTTGATATCGCCGGGAAAATGCGCGCCGATGCCCGAAAGGAACAGCAAATTTCCGTAAGCAACAGCGTGGCTGAATAACGGATTCGCTTCCGGTTTCGCGCCTTTGGGCCGGATGACCCGCTTAGTCGGCGCCTCTTGTGCTGCGACCGGAGCCGCTGTTATACCGGCCGCTGCGGCTACCGCCGCTCCCTTACCTAGAAAACTTCGCCGATTCGATTTGCTCAACTTGTGTTCCTCGCTTTCCTTTTTCTATGCCGGCTTGACCGGACGTATGACGCCTTTAGGAAGCTTATACTGATGCCGCTGCGCGGACCAGCGCGCTGCGCCATATTCGCCGAGATTCACATCGCCGGCCATCTTGTCGCCATCAACCGTTCCGGTGAAATCATAGGACAGGCGCGTACCCTGAATTCTCTGCGAGCTGCGGAAGCGGATCAGGTTAACGGCAACGGATCCGCGCAGATCGCCCGATACCCACTCGCCGTGATGTGTTCCTTCGAGGTCGTTACCTTTTTGTTCGAGGATCACGGTGTGAGTGGCCGATCCGCGATCGAAATCAATTCGCACTTCCCATTGCCCGGCGACCATGGCCGGTTCACCCTCCGGTAGCGGCTCCGGGCTTGCCATTTTAGGCGGCTTCGATAAGACGGCATAAATGCGTTCGGCGACGACTTTGGCATCACCCGGCATCATCATGTAAGCCGTAATCGAGAGCGAGCTGGCCATATTGTCGGGCCGCGAGCCGTGAGCACTGCCGAGCACGATGCGCGGCTCGGTATCGAGAAGAAGTTTGCTTACTTCTTCGCCGGTGATGCCAAGCTGCGAACCATCCCACGCAATGGTGAGCCGCGGCGAACGGTTGGAGAGACCTTCTTCTGCGCCGTGCAGCGTAGTTGTCACTCCAGGAACACGTTTCACACCCGTTGAGATCTCCTGTAGCCAGCCCTGCCATTGCTGCCACTCGGCGTCGTGGTCGCGCTTCTTCCACATCTGAGCGGCGGCGAGCATGCCCATAATTTCTTCCTTGCCGACTTTCAACGAGCGCCCGAACGCATGATGAGGAGCGCTGTTGGCCCAGGCGGCCTGTAAGAGATTCTTTTCGCCGAGTAGCAATCCGGCGGCTTGCGGACCGCGAATGCATTTACCGCCGCTATAAGCAACAGCCGTTGCACCGCGCTGCAGGTGAACATTTGGAATGGTCAGGATTTCGGCCGCAGCATCGACAATTACCGGTACACCATGACGCTTAGCGACCTCAGACACTGCTTGGGTTCCGAGCGGTCCGTCATCTCCAGGGCCGGCGAGAATGTAGACCAGCGCAGTCCGCTCGTTGAACGCGGGTTCCAGTTCGGAAAAATTGTTGATTTCGATAATCTTGACGCCGAGCATGCGAATGGCGTGGTCGTAGACGTTGCGCGAGTATGCCGGAATAATCACTTCGCTCTTCAGGCCGGTGAGATCAGGCAACCGCTGCATGCGTTCCGGATTCGTTCCTGCAAGACAGGCGCTTGTTGTGTGCGTCAGTGCCGCGCAACAGCCCGCAGTGACGATGCCCCACTCGGCTCCGGTCAACTCAGCCAGAGCTTTGCCGACGCCGTCCATGAGTTCGTCCATCTGGACGTAGCCGCGTGAGGCTTCATCCATGGCCTGCTTGACTTCGGGAAGCGTTTCGGAGCCCGTGATGATGGTGAACGTTCCTTTGGCATTGATGAGCGGCCGGACACCAATCAAGTTGTACAGAGCCGTACTGCTCTGGTTGGCGGTACTCATGGCCGCTCTGGTTGTGGTGTTGCCGAGAGCAGGGAGAGCACCCACCAGAGTGAGTAATCCGCCTTGCCGGAACAGCTCGCGGCGGCTGGACCCATATTCACGTTTTGAAGTTTGATTTAAAGCAGATTTGGACATCGTATTTGCTTCCTCAAACACTATACTCTTGCCGGGAATACTCTCTCGATCAACGTTGCAGAGCACCCGTCAGCACGGTGATTGATGCTTTGGGCAACTCGTACGCCGTTTCGGGATTGGCGTCCAGAGTTGAGGCTGCGAGCGGTCCATCGGGCTCCGGGTAGCCGTTAGGGCCGTCCGGATGCCAATGATACTGCTCGCTTCCAAAGGTGACTCTGCGGACTGGGCCGGTAAAACTTTGCGGCCGTCCTTTTTCCGATCGCTGAAACGCGATCTTTACGGTGTGGCTGTTGTCCTGATCGCGATTTACGATGAGCAGCGACCATTTCTGATCGGGCCGAAGGAGCGCGTACGTTGTGACAAGAGCGTTGCCGGCGCCATCGATCACGTCGCTAGATGCCCGGAAAACCGTGTGGACGCCATTTCCCGGTTGAACCCATTCTTTGCTGATCATCTGACTCGCGAAGAATTGAGCGGTCGCATTCCTGACCGAGTAATCGGGCGTTGCGGTCTGCATGCTGAAAGTTCCCCAACCGCCGCATCCCGGGCCAAGAGGGAGGGGGAGGTAATGGAAGAAATAGGTTGCGCTGCCGCCGCCGGTTAGAAACGAGCCGATGGAATCGGCGACCCAGAGGCCGCCGAAAATATTGACGAAGTTCTGGTTCAGGTTCCAGGAGAGGTTTGTTTCGGTGTCGAACATCGGAACGTTCGACGGCAGTCCGTCCTCTCGCCACACTTGCAGAATATGCGTCATCAGCTTGGGTTCTTCGTAGAGATTGCTCCATTTGGTTTCGCACGGCTCGAACGGATAATGCTCGAACGAGAAGAACGCGAGATCAGAGAGGCGATTATGCGCTTTGAGATAGTCGATGAAGCGACCGAGCCACGATACGCGTCCCTGCGCGTCCGGCCAGACCTGAATATCTTCATTGACGCCTTGAAAAACGGGACCACCCAGCTTCAGCGCCGGATCTACTTTATGGAGTGCGGTTGCCCATTGCAGATATAGCGCGCCGTAATCTTCGGGAAGCATGTACTGACCGTCGGGCTCTTCACCCATTTCGATATACGAGATCGGATACTTTCGCTTTTCCAGGTACGAGATTTCGGCGGCGGAATTTTCCGGCGTTCCATATAGCATGGCGACGGGCACCATAGCGGGCAGACCGCGCGTGACTCCACTCGTATAGAACAAATCGAAACCGGTCTGATCGCCCCCTTTCTCCTGAGATCGGAGGCGGAATGCCACGGGTCGACAGAGGAGCAGTACGTCACCGTCTGTTCAGAACCGGCTTCATGCCGAACGGCATCATGAAACTCGCCCTTTTCATCGGAACTGCCAACGTACAATTCGCGAATGGCGTATCCGACGCAATTGCGCCGGTCCGCTGCTCCGTGGCCGTCACAGGTATTGGACGATTCCGTCATCCAGATGCGGATGAATCGAACGGGAAGCGTCGAGCGCGATAAAGGAATGGTGACTTCCCCGCCCGCTCCATTCGAGATTGCGCCGCCTGCAAAAGTTTGCCAGACGCCGGTGGTTGCCTGTTTGATGGGATCGTCGCCACCAGTCCAAAAATGAACATAATACGTTCGGGCGTATGGTTCGCCCCACGTAATGCGAATTGCATTCACATCCTGCTTGCTCGCAAGATCGACAATTACCCACTGCGGGTGCAGCGCATCGTCTTCTCCGGTGAACGACTTCGACAAATAAGGATTACTTTTCCAGTAGGTGCTTGTGTCGCCATCGGTCAATCGTGAGTAGCCGCCGCGCTCGGTTCCGTCGTTGCGTGTGAAGCCCCGGTGCGGAAGCGGATAGCCGTAAGAGTGGCGAATCATCTCGGAAGGAGTTGCGCTTCCGGTGAAATAACCGCTGTTCGCGGACGGATCGCTCCAAATTCCGCGCGGATTCCAATGCCACGCCTCCACGTGCAATTCGGTGTTCTGGCGGTAGGTGACAGTTTGCCAGCCGGCTTCGAGCACTTGTTTCAGAACGTCCGCGCTAAGCAGTTTGTCGGTCGCGCCAAAGGGTAACCGGTCGACGCCCGCGCCGAGGGCACTTGCAGGACGGAAGCGATTCGTTTCGTGGCCGGTAATTGCGTCGACGTGGATGGTTTGCGAATAAGCGAAACCAGGCAAAAACAGAAGGGCACAGACACCGAGAGCACACGCGCTAGGCATGTGAGGGATTATGTCATTCGGCGCCGATGCGTGATCAGCTATGAGCGTGCCGGGCCGCCTGCAGGTTCAGGATGCCGACGCCGCGGAATAACAAAGCGAGGGTCAACGACGCTCAACGCGCAGCGGCGACTGCAGTTGAAACGTGAGCACTGTTTCGGACGGTATCTTCACCTGCTGCCCGTGTGTAAATGCGTTGAACCCGAATCCTGCGCCACCGCCCGCAGCAGAGCCGATGGCAGCTCCCTTGCCGCCGCCGGCCAGTCCACCGATCAGCGCGCCAGCCGCGGCACCAATACCGGTGCGGATAGCAGTTTGTTTGCCACGAGCCTTTCCCTGCTGCTCAACCGCAGTCGTATCGACAGAATAGGTTTGTCCCTTATATCGGATGCTTGTGAGGGCGACGGCCACTTCGCTTTGACCTTTAATGCGGCCGGCCGACTTCACATTTTGTAGCGTTACCGTGCAAGGCGTGCCTGCGGGGAGCACGACGCGATCGCCAGAGGTAACGGCTGCGTCCAAAGACGCCTGAAATTCCTGTCCTACAGAATTCTTAGACGAATCGATGCCGTCGATCATACGCACCGAGATGCGTTGGCCAGCCGGTATGGTTACGGAGACGGAACGCGGCGCGGGGGCGGGTTCGACGGGCGGCGGGGTTGCTTGAGCCGAAGCAACCGGCGCCGGAGTTGCCGCAGCCGGAGGCGCTCCTGCTGTCTGATCGGAAGGAGCGGCTGTGTTGGTGGCAGCGGCTGCGTTCACTTTAAGTTGATCGGTTACGCTTTTCACACCGGCAGTTCCATTGGCGACCTTCATCGCCTCGAGTTCGACATCCGAGCTTGGAACGTCACCGCTCAACGTGACCACGCCATCTTTAACGGCAACATTGATATTGGCCGCTTTGGTTGTGGCATCGGCATAGAGCTTCGATTGGATATCCGTGGTCAATGACTCGTCGCTAGCAGACTTGCTTCCGCATCCGACAGCAAAGCAAGTCAGAGCAACGGCCATCAGAACTGAAAGTTGTATCCGAAACATTTATCCTCCTGTAACGGCGCGGTTTCTCAATCGTATTGGCTATTTGAATTGTTAGTATCACATCCAGAACCGCTTGCTTACGGGTTTGTGAAAAATCGGCGGGACAGACAGCCGCTGCATCTGAAAGCTCGTTCACGCACAACGAGTTGCCGGAAGGCGCTTAAGTCAGTCCCGAATTTTTCACAAACTCTTACGCGCGCGGCTCAATTCGCAATCCCTCGCCCCTCTTCAGACTACCGCGATGAACGGGGAATGGGTAAAGGCGAATGAAGCGCGGCGGATGGAACCGCGCCGAACCGACGGTTACAATGGAATGGCAAAGCTACGGCGAAAAAAGTTCCGCCTGAAGCACTCCGACTTTTCGATGCCTGAACACACCACCACCGTCAAGCACAATAAGACGGAAGAAACGACGCCCAAAAAGCGGGAGCAGGCCCGCAATAGCATTGCGGAATGGACCGTAACCATTCTGCTTCTGTTGTTCGGCACGACGACCCTCGTACAGGCATTTGTTATTCCAACCGGATCGATGGAAGACACGCTCTTGATTGGCGATCACCTGCTTGTCGATAAGCTGGCATACGCGCCGGCCGGGCCAATCAGCCGCTTCATCCTGCCATACGAGGAACCGAAGCACGGCGACATTATCGTTTTTCGTTATCCGGGCGATATCACGCAGACTTTCGTCAAACGAGTAATCGGCGTTCCGGGCGATCACATCAAAATGGTGAACCGGATCGTGTATCGGAATGACGTGAGATTGAACGAGCCATACGTTTACCATAAATTTCCGTATGACCCCGCGCGGGACAACTTTCCGGGAGAGCCGTATCCTTTCGCGGAAGGATTGCAGGCCGAACTGCAGCGCGACATGTTGGAGCATCATGTCGTAAACGGGGAGGTAGTAGTGCCACCCGATTCGTATTTCGCAATGGGCGACAATCGAGATAATTCCCTCGATAGCCGCTATTGGGGTTTCGTCCCGCGAGAAAACATTATCGGTAAGCCGCTGCTGATCTACTGGTCTTACCGGGCATCGACAGAGGACCTTGCCGGGACCTCCATGCATTCCTGGTTCGATCATGTAGTCGATTTGGGCGAGCACTTTTTTACCCATACGCGCTGGGATCGAACCTTTCGAATTATCCGGAGGTTTCCGGATTCCAAGCTACCCAGCCAGCCGCTGCCGCTGAATGCGGGGTCACCCAATCCATAGCGATACGGAAACGCTCGTACAGATATTCAATTACTGCACCTGAAATAAAACCTATGGCAAATCACCGGTACGGCCTCATCATGGCCGGAGGCCGCGGCACACGTTTTTGGCCGCGCAGCCGAAAGCGGAATGCTAAACAAGTGCTTCGCCTTTTTGGCGAACGAACTCTGATTCAACAAACCGTCGATCGCCTGCAACAAGTGATCCCTTTAGAGAATCTTTGGGTGATTACAAACGAGCTTCTGCAGGATGAGATCCGAAGCCAATTGCCGGAGATTCCGAAGAAGCAGATTGTCGCAGAACCGGCACAACGCAATACCGCGCCATGTATCGGGCTGGCAGCCCACATTTTTCATGAGTTGGACGCGGAAGCGGTTATGGGCGTCTTTCCAGCCGATCACTTGATTCTGAAAGAAGCGAAATTCCGAGCATTCGTCAAAGCCGCGTTTCGGGCAGCGGATCAAAGCGACGTTGTTGTGCTGGGTATACAGCCACGCTGGGCTGAGACAGGATACGGGTATATAGAATTTCCGAAGCATACAGTGGCCGGGAAAATAGAAGCACAGCCGGTTACGAGTTTTCGGGAAAAACCAGACGCGAGGACAGCAAAGCGCTTTATGGAGCGCGGACACTTCTATTGGAATTCCGGCATGTTTTTCTGGCGCGCAGCAAGCGTTTTGGAACTCATGCGTCACTATCAACCCAAAACGGCTACCCTCCTGACGGGTCTTCCGGCATTCGGAAGCCGGCAGTTCAAGCGCAAGCTGGCGGAGATCTATCCGCTGTGCGAGGACATCTCAGTCGATTACGCGATCGCGGAAAAGGCCGAGCGTGTGGCCGGCATCGCAATGGATGACATCGGCTGGAACGATGTCGGAAGTTGGGAGGCGGTATATGAGCTTGCCGATAAGGATTCGGACGGAAACGCGTCGCGCGGTGATTTGATCTTGCAGGAGAGCCACGGAAATTTCGTCGATGCGGAGAAGACAGTGGCGCTGGTAGGGGTTGAAAATCTTATTGTCGTGGAAACGCCCGACGCGCTGCTGATTGCGAGTCGTGAAAAGGCACAGGACGTGAGTAAGGTTGTCAAAACGCTGGAGGCGAAGGGGCGGGAAGAGTTACTGTAGGGCATCTGCAACTGCGCTGCAGCTTCCGGAATTGGGCGACTCGCCGATTCGATAGAATCGTTCATCAAACCGATGAAAAAGTGCGCTGTGCTGATGCTCGCCTGTGGCTGCGCGCTGGCGCAAACCCATCACCACGAATCACCCGGGCCAGTTGTGGATCTGGCGAAGCTGCCCGCGCCGCAGCGGATCAAGGGTATCGGCGACGCACATATTGCGATCACAACGACGGCAGCCGACGCGCAGCAGTGGTTCGACCAAGGCCTTGCCCTGCTGCATTGCTTCTGGGATTACGAAGCGCTGCGCGCCTTTGAACAGGCGGCCCGTCTGGACCCCAATTGCGCCATGTGCCATTGGGGTATATCTCGCGCTCTCGATTTCCGAGGCGATTCCGAACAGGCAAAAAAAGAATTAGCGAGGGCAAAAGAGCTTTCGAGCGGCGCTTCCGACCATGAACAGCGCTATATCCGGGCATATGCCGAGGCGGAAGAAAAGCAGGGCGACGAGGCTGAAAAAACGTTTGCCAAGGAAATGGAAGCGCTTATAACGCATTACCCGGATGACCTGCAAGCAAAGTTAATGTATGCGCTCTCCAACGGCCGCGGCTATGACGAAAAAGGCGATCCTAGGCCCGGTACGCTTTATGGTCAAGCTATGCTGCGCGATCTGCTTCAGGACTATCCGGATAGTGCCGCGGTAAATCACTATTGGATCCACGCAATGGAAGTGACCGATCATCCGGAAAGAGCGCTTCAAAGCGCCGATATTCTGGGAGGGCTTGCTCCCGCTTCGGGGCACATGGTTCACATGCCCGGACATATTTTTTATCGCGTTGGCGACTATGAGCGCGCGCGGCAGACTTTTCTGCATGCGCTACGCGTCGATCAGGATTACATGGCGAAGCAGCATGTAACGCCGCGCAACGACTGGAACTATGCACACAATATTGCCTATCTCATCGCCGACTGTGCCGAGGAAGGGCGCTACATCGAGGCTCGTGAGCATGCGCGTTCTTTGGCCGGACTGGCCAACGATCCCGACAATTCGGGCAATCCGGGATTCTATGTGTTGCAAATCGGCAGCGCTCCCGCGAGGCTGGCAATCCGGTTTGGCAATTGGAAAGAGGTTATCGATCATCCTATGCAGTTCGGGGTTCCCGATGCCGGCCTGAGCCTATGGGCGCGCGGGTACCGCGACGGATTGATCCGGTATGCGCGGGGCATGAGAGCTGTGGAAGATAACCGGCTCAACGATGCAGAGCAGGATTCTAATCTTTTGGATGCGCTTTTGTGGCGGCTTTCGCAGGAAGATCTGAAGGACCGAGACAAGTCCGCTCGCGATCGGGTAACAAAACTTCTGGGTACGGCGTCGCTGGAATTACGCGGCGACCTGGCTAGCGCGGAAGGCGATCTGGATACGGGACGCAAACTGCTCGAACGCGCGGACAAACGCGAAAAAGAGTTGGGCTATTCGGAGCCGCCACAATATTCGCGGCCGGCGCTGGAGGTTTTGGGAATGGCTTGTATTAAGGCGGGCAAGTTCGACGATGCCCGACAGGCTTTTCAGAAGGCGCTGGCTCAGCGACCGCGCTCCGGATGGGCTCTCTACGGAGTTGCGCTAGCGTGGGACGAGCAAGGAGAGAAAGAAAAGGCTGCAAGTGCGTATCGCGAGTTTCTGGAAGCCTGGTCTAATGCCGATCCCGATCTGCCGCAGGTGAAAACAGCGCAGGCATATGTCAAGGCCGAGCCGAGCGCGAAGGCAAGCGGCATGCCTTAACCAAAGAGCGCACGCTCATTGAGCGGACCTGATGAAACGCGGATCTGTCATCAACGTACTCCGCCATACGCAATACGCCCGAGCACATCTTCAACCAGCCTGCTTCCCAACTCGGTATCGATCAACTCAAGCGGAGTTTTGCCGCCAAGAGCGCTATTCGGCCGCTTGAACCAGCGGATTGCCAGCGCGTCATCTCCCAGATATTGCTTTGCAAGAACT
>DAISJE010000118.1:0-9980 GCA_036821665.1 Bryobacteraceae bacterium
GCATTTCAGAATGCGAGCTATCTCCTCGTAACGCATGTCGTCGAAGCGGCTCAGGATGAGTACCTCCCGCTTCTCGTCAGGTAATTTTTGAAGCGCCTCTTGCAAGAAGGTGACGTCCTGTTTGTGGGCGATTACTTCTTCGGGTATAGGCGCGGAACTTCTGAGGTCTTCCATTTCGCTGCCCGTCATTTCCGCTCGCCCCTTGTGAAGTGCATCGAAGCAGGCATTTCTGGCCATTCCGTAAAGCCAGACCGGGAACGAGAGGCTCGGGTCGTAACTGCGCGCGTACTTGAGAACACGAAAAAACACCTCCTGAACCAGGTCTTCGCTGAGCGACCGATTACGAGTGAGGCTTAGCAAATACCGAAACAGCCCCAGATGGTACCGCTCGAAGAGGGTGGCGAGCTGGGCGGAGTCGCCGGCTTGTACGAGCGTCATCAATGCGCTGTCAGTTGAACTCTCCACTCGGCCTCACATCTCAATACTGACGGGTTTGAAAAAGGTTACCGAAAAACTGTTGAGGACAGAAGACCGGGTGACCCCGCAAATCCTGGATATGTTTCGTGGCCGGGCGTAAATTGTCGTGCTCGACAGGTTATGCTTTCGGTGAGGCATTAATGCGATTACCGGTGAGCTTTGTCTATCGGCCGATGTTCTGGTTGTGCATCTGTCTTGCGATGGCCTTTCTGGCCCTCGCGTATCCGATATACGTGATTCGCCCGTTTCGATATCAGGGCTCGCGCGAACTCCAAGCGGCTTTATTCGTCATCCGTGTTAGACCCTTCCTTGAAATCGCTCTCGTGATAGCTGGCTTGACCTTACTGGCGCTCGCGTGGCGGCAAGCGCGCGGTTGGCGCTCTAAGCTGGCAGCATCCGTTTGTGCCCTGCTGATTCTCGTCTTCGCCGTCCTATCGCGCATCAATGTCTACGAACTGATGTTTCATCCGCTAGATAAGCCTACTTTCTCAGCCGCTTCCAAATCGAAGCTGGATGGGGGCGAGGAAGTAATCGCGGTCCGCATTGGCACGGCCGCACGAGCCTACCCGGTCCGCAGCATGTCTTACCACCATATCGTCAACGATGTAGTTGGCGGTTTGCCAGTTGTGGCTACGTATTGAACGCTCTGTCACACCGGTCTGGTGTTCCAACGAACGGTTAACGGGATAGAGCTGCGTTTCCACCTGGCTGGTATCAACAACCAAAACTTCTTAATGCGCGACGAGCAAACGGGAACGTATTGGCAACAGATCAGTGGTCTCGCGATAGCGGGACCCCTTGCAGGCCGTCGTCTGGTTCTGGTTTCGGCAGATGAACTCACCTTCCGGCTTTGGAAAGGCGAGCAGCCAAACGGAACCGTGCTGAACGATGTGCCTCGATATGCGGCCGAGTACGCTCCAGAGAATTGGGATGTGAAGATGGCTAAGACTCCCACAGTAATCAGCTACGCGCAGGCTGGCCTAAAAGCACGTGAGCTAATGCTCGGCATTCACGCCTTTGGCGCCAGTCGCGCCTTTCCATACGCAGCGATTCTAAGAGCGAAGCTGATCCAGGACCGGGTTGGATCAGAACGCATTCTGCTGGTTGTCGGTGAAGACGAGCGTTCCGTGCGCGTGTTCAGGCAGCGTATTCCTGGCATGGCCGAAACACTCGAGTTCTACCGGATTGCGGATAACGGCAACGACCCAAAGCAGCGTGAGACCAACACAGCCCTACTGATGGATGCGCCGACCGGCAGTAAGTGGAATTTTGAAGGCTGCGCCATCGCTGGAACACTTAAAGGGACGTGTCTGGATCACATAGATGCTCTCAAGGACTATTGGTTCGACTGGCGCAACTACAATCCTCAAACAACCGTCTACGGCGTGAAGCAAACGATTCATTGATCGCCGCGGAACCAAGCCTCAGACTTGCGCTTAACTTCGATGGAGTCCTTTGATCGGAAAGCGGGTTCGGCGGATACGGTCCATTGTCGCGCCAATATATAGGATGGTGAGGGATGGATCTTAAAGTTGCGTTAGTCACGGGTGCAGGCAGCGGCATCGGGCGCGCCGCTGCTCTAGCGTTGCAACGCGCGGGCTTCGCTGTGGTACTTGTTGGCCGCCGCGCGTGGGAATTGAATCGAACCGCTGAATTAGCTTTGACGGGCGGAAGCACTATGGCGCCTATTCCGGCGGATATCGGCGATCCTGAAGCGGTCCGATCCTTATTCAACTCTGTGAGCGAGCGGTTTGGCCGGCTCGATGTCTTATTTAACAACGCAGGAATCGGCGGGCCGGGCGTTCCATTTGACGACCTTAGCGACGGCGACTGGCTCGCAGTCGTTAATGTCAACCTGAACGGCGCGTTCTTTTGCGCTCGCGAAGCGGTTCGCATGATGAAGCGGCAGGATCCTCGCGGCGGCAGAATCATCAATAATGGATCGATTTCGGCGCACGTGCCGCGGCCGAACTCAGCACCGTACACGGCGACCAAACATGCCATTACCGGTCTTACCAAGAGCATTTCGCTCGACGGCCGCGACTGGAATATCGCCTGCGGTCAGATCGATATCGGCAACGCGGCCACTGAAATGACCAACCGTATGCGCGATGGTATTCTTCAGGCCGATGGCACGAAAAAATCCGAACCGCGGATCGACGTAACGCACGTTGCCGACGCGATTGTGTATATGGCGAGTCTTCCGCTTGACGCAAATGTTCAATTTATGACCGTGATGGCAACAAAGATGCCCTACATCGGTCGCGGTTGAGGCGCTTGGAGCGCAATCCCTCAGTTAGCTGGCTTGGTAGGACCGAGATTCCGAACTATACTGTACGAGTCTCAGCCATGGCTGCCCACAAACAAAAAAACCGCCGGATCCTTCGACCCGGCGGTTCCAAAGTAACCAGACTATTACTGATGCGCTTAGTCGCCCATCGCTCCGACTTCTTCCTGCTTTTCGGCCTCTGCAGGCTTTGCGGTGGAACCTAGCAGTCCGTCCAGCGGGACGAATCCTTCAATCTTCTTTTCACCTAAGATGTGCTCGCGGTAGAGCCGCGCCATCTTTTCGTTCTCAAGCTTCTGCTTCAGAGCCTCATCGCGTGCGCGCTTCTTTTCCTCGCGCGCGGTTTTGGCAATGCCAAGATCGTCGAGATCGTGCTGGCGGCCGGCATTGACGTGCTCCTGATTGAGAACCAGGTGGTGATCCTTGCTGTTCAAAGGCACGCTTTTGTTGCCCGCGAAGATTTCGTGGCGGCCGTGCTCGTCGTACCACTTCGTCAAGGTCGCGGTCATGTGCATCTTCTCGATGATGTTGCGCCAGCCTACGCCGGTGTTGTACGCACAGAACGAAATTTCGCCTTCCTGCGTCGCGTACGGAATAATGCACTGCTCGGTGCGCCGGAAATCGTAATTGAACAGATCCTGAAACCACATTCCCGCGATAAAAAGGAAGTTCCAGCGGTCCGCGCGGCGCTTGTCGATATCGGCGCGGGTGCGGTCGCCAGTCACTTTGCCGTACTCGCCCGATTGCGCCTTGTTGCTCATTCCGAAGCATTTGTCGAATTTGGCGATCAGGTCCGTCAGGCGGAAATGTTTGGGAGCTTTAAACGGATTGTAGTTCCGAAGCAGGGCAAGCGTCACACCTGCTACGGACAGAAGGCGTCCACGCGCCGCGTCGTTGATGTGCGCGATGTCTTTCGCAAGCTGATCCGCGTGCAGAAATGCGGTGACGGGTACAGCTTCCTTGGTTTCCTTGTCGCACATGATGGCCATGCCGATTCCGCAGTTCGGATGGCATCCGCAACTGAGCTGTCCCCAGTCCGCAGCCGGGCCATGCACAAGGTCCGCGAAATCGGAAAAGGTGCTCATGAAGCTGATCGGAAACCAATCGCGCACGGGTTCGCCGATGCCGGTTTGCGTCTTCACATCGTGAGCGAGATGCGACAGCGTATAGCGCTGCGCTTTGCGGCGTTCATCGGTGATCGCTTCATCGCGGCCGGTGAACGAAACCGGCTGGAACGACAGGAACGGGATTTTCTTGGGATTGTCCAGCGCGAACTGAACGACGTGTCCCACCTGCTCGTTATTAATGCCGTTAAGAATGGTGATGACGGGCACGATGTCCACGCCCGCGGTCCAAAGATTCTCAATAGCGCGCAGTTTTACATCGAACAGGTTGCCCACCGCGCGGTGTGAATTGGCCGCATTCCCGATTCCGTCGAACTGAAGATAGGCGTAACGTAAGCCCGCTTCCGCGGCTTCCTTTGCGAAGTCGGGGCGCTTGGCAAACTCGATGCCGTTCGTCGCGGCTTGCACGCTGTTGTAACCGACTTTGCGGGCATAGCGGACGGCATCGATGAAGTACGGTGAAATTGTCGGCTCGCCGCCCGAAAACTGCACGGACATTTGCCGCCGCGGCTTAATGGAAATCGCGTTATCGAGCAGTTGTTTGATATCTTCCCAACTCAGTTCATGCACAAAACCAACCTGGTTGGCGTCCATGAAGCACGGATCGCACATCATGTTGCAACGGTTGGTCAAATCAATGGTCAAAACAGAGCCGCGACCGTGCGTAATGGTGCTGCTGCCGTGATTGTGCAGCTTCTCGTCGTTGTGGGCGCGAATGTCGCGTCCGGGAAATACGTCTTCCAAATGCTTCGAGAACGCCGGGTCGATCGACATGATGTCATCGAACTGCCCGTGTTTGGGGCATTCCTTGACCATCATGATTTTCCCGTCACGCTCGATGATTTTCGCCTTAATCTCTCCGACGGGCTCATTCAGCAGGATTTTGTAGTCGACCTCGCCGTCGACAATCTTTTTGCGAATCTCGGGTATGCACTTGGGGCACAACGAATCGGTTTCGCGAGGCCAGCCCAGCGGCGGTTTCGATTTCTGATAACTCTTGAGCAGCGGTTTATCGGACCACTTCGGCGTAAAGGAGGGATTCTGATGGATCTGATTTAGGCGGTCAAAGACGTGCCACGCCATATTGGCGCCGGCCGCGACTGCCTTCTCGAAATACTTAACTGGTTTATGCATGTTCGATGAACCCTTCGGTTCAATTTCCTCCCATGAATTGAAGAGGGGCTATTCCCTCCCAGACACCCACAGTATAGGGTGGGCTTAAGCCATTGAAAACCAAATGAAAGCGAACAGCGCTCTTCGGTGGTTGTATGGAAGATAAATAACCCTGAATAGACGCCAAACTTTTGTGAAACCTTTGTGTTTCAGTAAGTTAACAGGCTTTACCAGGCATGATAAAAGCCATCGCGCTGCAAGACCTCAACCGGTACTCCAAAGGTGGCTGACAGCCGGTCGGAGGTCAAGACCTCGGCTTTCGGTCCGTCCTGCACGACTGTTCCCTGCCGGAGAACAACGACCCGCTCCACTTCCGGAATGATGTCATCCAGATGGTGCGTCACCAGCAGCAACCCCACCCCGCTCTGGGCTAGCGCGCGCAACTGCGTTCGGATCTCATGCAGCGCCATCAAATCGAGACTGGTTGTTGGTTCATCCAGCAGCAGCGTGGACGGATTGTGAATTAAGGCGCGCGCGATCAACAGGCGCCGTGCTTCTCCGGAAGAGAGTTCATCGAGCCATCTGCCCGCCAGATGCAACACCCCCAGGCGCATCATTGCTTCTGTCGCTGCGCGCTCCATCTCCGGCGTAGGGTGCTGATGCGGCCATACGCCCACCGAGCCAAAAAATCCGGAAAGGACCAGTTCGCGGCCGGTTATGTCGCGCGTACATTGCGCCATAAGATCGTTGCTGACTACGCCCAGATGCGAGCGCAGATCAAAAATGTTCCAATTCTGCTGGCCCAGAATGCGCAAGGTTGTCTCGGGCCGGATCAGGGGATAGCATTCGCGGGTAATCGTTTTGATAAGAGTCGATTTCCCGCTGCCGTTTGGACCAAGAATCGCGACATGCTCTCCGGATTGAACCGTCAACGATAGTCCGTTCAATCCCAGTCGCGTGCCGCGCTGAACAAAGACGTTTTGAAACTCGAGTAGTGGCGTCGTCAAAATAAAACCAGAGAGTAGCAAGAGCCGTTTTTCGATCGCGCAAAATGACTCGAAGCCGCGCTGGAGAGCCCGGGCTCGTAATCGCGATACGGTCTACGAAGAACTCCCACTACTCACTTTCCGAGTCCTCGGCATCTCATTTCGAGAGGAACGTAATGACAACATCTTCAACCAGGCAGTTCGCCCTTGTGACGGGCGCTTCGAGCGGTATCGGTTTCGAATTGGCCAAGCAGTTTGCGGAAAACGGTTTTGATCTTCTGATCGTCTCCGATAGCGGCCGTATCAACACTGCGGCGGAAGAAATCCGGATGCTCGGCGCAAACATACAAGCCATCGAGGCAGATCTTGCGACCCACGAAGGCGTGCACACGTTGCTATCTGCGATCCAAACTGGTAAACGTCCGGTCGATGCCGCGGCTATTAACGCCGGTGTGGGCGTAAGTGGGCCATTCGTGGAAACCGACCTCGAAAAAGAACTGAACATGATCGCCCTAAATGTCACGTTCGCGGTGCATTTAGCTAAGTACATCGTCAAAGAAATGGTGGCTCGCCGTACTGGCCGTATTCTCTTTACTGCTTCCATTGCCGGAACGATGCCGACGCCGTATGAAACCATTTATGGCGCAACCAAAGCCTTTCTGCGCTCTTTTTCCCAGGGCCTCCGCGAGGAATTGAAGGACACCGGCGTCTCGGTAACTGCTTTAATGCCGGGAGCCACAGAGACCGAGTTCTTCCACCGGGCTGGAGCCGACGATACGAAACTTGGCGCAAGCGAAAAGGACGATCCCGCGGAGGTGGCGAAAGAAGGCTTCGAAGCCATGATGGCGGGCAAGGATCATGTCGTTGCCGGTTCTTTCAGGAACAAATTGCAGGCCGCGGCCGGGTACGCTCTTCCCGACCCGCTCGTGGCGAAGGCGCATGCGGCGCAAGCCGCGCCCGGCTCCGCCAACAAGAAGTAGCGTTGTTCGACAGCGAACATGCGAAAAGCTGGCGGGCGGCTGTAAGCTCGATCGATCCAACCGTATCAGCGCGTCGTCTACTTTGACGCGCCCGGGTGAATATGTTCGCGTTTGGAAGCGTTCTAGAGATCTCTTTGCATTGCACCGGCGGCTCCCGTCACAATAGGAAGAGAAATAGCAGGTGCGGTTTGGCGATTAGGGCATTACAGGTTAAAGAACTCGCCCAGGCGTGCGGTTTTGAGCTGGCCGGAGTGGCTCCCGCTTCGCCTTCCGGAGACTTTGATCGCTTTGAGAACTGGCGCAAAAGTGGATTTGCCGGCGAGATGGGCTATTTGACCGACCACCGCGGCGATCTGCGAGAGCACCCGCGTAATCTGCTCGCTACCGCCCAGAGCATTGTTTGTGTCGGCAAGCTGTACAACACCCCGCATCCGCATACGGGTGAAATTGCCGGCGCTGATACGAAGCGCGGCTGGATATCACGATACGCCTGGGGTGCGGACTACCACGATGTGCTTCGCCGCGGGCTGGAAATGCTAGTCCGTCGCATCCTGGAACTGCACGGAAAGCCCTTTGACTGGAAGATCTGTGTGGATACCGCGCCCCTGCTCGAGCGTTCTTACGCGCGGCATGCCGGCTTGGGCTGGATTGGAAAGAACACGTGCCTGATTAATCAGCAGCAGGGTTCCTGGTTCTTTCTCGGCGAATTGCTACTCTCGATTCCGTTCGAATCGGATGCACCGCCTCCTGATCGCTGCGGCACGTGCACGCGCTGTATTGATGCCTGTCCTACCAACGCCCTAATCCCCGATCAACACGGCGGATGGACACTTGACGCGCGCGCCTGCATATCCTACTTGACCATTGAGAAGCGCGGCGAAATCGACGAAGCGCTGGCGCGAAAATTTGGCGACCATGTGTTCGGTTGCGACATCTGTCAGGATGTGTGCCCCTGGAACCGCCGTGCGCCGGTTACGACGGATAATTCGTTTGAGCCGTCGTGGTTTGCGCCGGATCTGACCTCTTTGGCCGAACTCGATGAGAACGATTTTCGTCGCATCTTTTGTAGTTCGCCGGTACGGCGGGCAAAGTACTCCGGTTTGATGAGGAATGTTGCCATTGCTCTCAGAAATTCCGAAGCAACGTAGGTGAAAGATGTTTTTCAGGCCCGCAATTTGCCTGATTCTCGGCCTTATATCGGCTCTGACATGCGTTGGGACGCCCGTCTTTCCATTGGAAGATCCGCTGCAAAATCCGGGGTTTGTTCATTTTTACAATCTCGAATACGACCAGGCGCTGGCGGATTTCGAACAGCAAGCCAAAGTTCATCCGGATGATCCGGCCGTGTATAACGACATCGCCCAGACCGTCCTGTTCCAAGAAATGTTTCGTGACGGCGCCCTCGAAAGCGAGCTGGTCACCGGAACGAATCCGTTCCTGCGGCGGCCGAAGATGAAGATTTCAGCGCGGGATAAGAATCGCTTCAACTCTTCGATCAATCGAGCGATCGCATTAAGCCGGGACCGCCTGGAGAAGGATCCGAACGATATCGGCGCGCTGTATGCCATGGTCGTGGCGCACGGGCTGCGATCAAATTACTTGTTTCTCGTCGAAAAAGCCTGGCTGGATGCTCTGCACGAGGCTACCGAAGCAAGAAAGGCGAACGACAAAATACTGGAGCTGAAGCCTGATTTTATCGATGCTCATTTAGCTTCCGGAATGAGCGAGTACATCGTCGGGTGCCTCCCTCTGTACATGCGTATTCTGGGCAAGCTGCGCGGCTTTGAAGGTGACAAAGAAGACGGCATCCGCCAACTCGAATGGGTCGCAAAGGCCGGAACATTAGATCGCTACGATGCGCAAATTTTGCTGGCGGCCATCTACCGCCGCGAGCATCGCCCGAAGCGGGCTATTGCGTTGTTGAAGGGTCTGGTTAGCACATTCCCGCGGAATTATCTGTTTCGCTTTGAGCAAGTCCAGATGTACAGCGATTTAGGGGACAAGCGATCGGCTTTACAAGTGCTGGCTCAAATCGAAGACTTGCGGAGCGCCGGCGCGCCCGGTTACGCCAGCTTACGCCCGGAACGGATTCAGTATGCGAAAGCTAATCTACTGTTTTGGTATGGCGATCTGGATCCGGCCTTGTCGGATCTGAAGCAGGTGACTGAGAAGGCTCAGGATCTGGATTTGAGTACAGCTGTCATGGCATGGCTTCGACTGGGCCAGGTTTACGATTTAAAGGGGGACCGGAGGCAAGCCATACAGGCGTATCGCGAGACTCTGAAGACCGCTCCGCGGTCTGAGCCGGCTCTGGAAGCCGAGGGCTACATATCCAGTCCGTATCGCCGGAAATCGCCCTCCGGTTGAGCTAACGGAAAAAACTAGGGCGAGACATATCCCATGCGAGATACACTATCTGAACGATGCTGACTCTTAATCGCGTTGAATCTGCCGGCTCCAAGGAGGCCGTTTACCAACAGATTTGCGAACAGCTTCAAGAGCTACTCGGTGAAGAGACCAATTTCATCGCCAATGCGGCGAATACCTCGGCTCTGCTGTTTCATTTGCTGAAGGATGTGAATTGGGTCGGGTTCTATATTGCCGAAGGCAGTGAACTCGTGCTCGGGCCATTTCAAGGCAAACCTGCGTGTGTACGCATTCCCTTTGGGAAAGGCGTTTGCGGGAAAGCCGCGTCAAGACGAAAAACAATTGTCGTGCCGGACGTCAACCAGTTTCCGGGCCACATCGCATGCGATCGGGCTTCGCAGTCGGAGATTGTGGTTCCCTTGCTGAACTGGGGCAAGCTGCTTGGAGTGCTGGACATCGATAGCGCCAGCCTCAACCGGTTTGACGAGGATGATAAGGAAGGTATCGAATCGATCGTGTCGGTCTTTCTGTCGTCTCAAGTCACCAACGATCTCCCGGACCTGAGCGACGACGCGGTAGACGATTAAATCTTTTTTCTGAGCCGCGCGCGTTAGCAAGCGGTTTGCTCCTTTTCAGCCTCCGCCTC
>DAISJE010000119.1:0-9899 GCA_036821665.1 Bryobacteraceae bacterium
AGTGAATCCGAAGCCACCGGCGACCCTGGTCAGCTTTGCATCGCGGTCGAACAGGTTCCAAAACTGCGGAGATTGCGCCGTTAGCCCGAATTTTCTTGGCTGCGTATCGTCAGCTTGAAAATTCAGCAACAGCATGAGAAAGGGAAGGATAAGAATTTGCGCTTTAGCGTTCCGCATAACTACTGTTCGTCGTCTTCATCCCGGAGGGCTGATTGAGCTCCCGCCGATCTAACAAGATAACTGATCAGATCGTCCAGATCGGTCCTGCTAAGCCGGGAACCGTATTGCGGCATGAGCGAGCCAGCCGGACGTTCGATCCGCCCCGCATCCGATTTGTCAAAAAAATGAAACGCACCGTCGCGCGTCTGCATTTGAACAGAAAAATTATCTTCGTTCCGAACGATACCGGTGTATTTTTGTCCGGACCGGGTGGTCACGACAATTGTTCCGTGGCGCGGGTCGCGATACTTGCCGGGATTCAGAATAGAATCGCGGATCTCATCCGGCGAATGGGATGCGCCGTAGTGAGACAGATCCGAGCCCAGAAAGCCGCCCTGGCCATCTACCATGTGGCATGTCGAGCATTCCGCGCTGCCAAAAAATAATGCGCGGCCTTTGACGGGATCGCCGGCGATTGTTACTTTTTGACCTCTGCCTTGCAGCACCCGTAAGTAACTCACTACTTCTTTCACTTGATTGTCATTAAACGAGGAACCGAATGCCGGCATGCCGCCGGCCGGTATGCCATTTCGAACGATGTGCAGCAGATCTTTATCCGTCAGGCGCTGCACGTTTTCGTTTGTCGCGATATTGGGTGCATGCTCGCCGCCTCGCCCGTCCAGGCCGTGGCATCCCGCACAGCGCGCGCTAAATAACTGCTGCCCGGCAGGCTGATCCGCAAACATACATAGGGGCGCGAGCAAAGAGCAAAGCAAAAGACTCCGGGACACATTACTATACATAAGTGCGGACTCTCTATCGTCTCATCGCAGGATGCGTGTGCTTGCTGCCGGGGGCAACCTGGAGTAATGGTGATGCCTCTTTGACGGTTTGCATTGACGTACGTCCCGCGGACCTGCTAGCCAAACCGGTTGGCGCGAATTGGCCCTCCTACAACGGAGATTACACTGGACGCCGGTACACGAGTCTCGCTCAGATTACAACTCGGAATGTAAATCAATTGCGGGCGCAATGGGTTTTTCATGCGCCGAATTCGAGTCATCTGGAAGGCACGCCCGTTGTCATGAACGGTCTGATGTTCATGACCTCGGCTAATGATGCATGGGCGCTGGACGCACGGACGGGGCGCATTGTCTGGCATTATTCGCGGCCAGTTACGCAGGGATTAGTGGACGATGCCTCCGCGCACCATAACCGCGGAGTGGCGCTGTGGCGCTCGCGGGTGTACATGTTAACCGACAATGCGCATCTGTTGTGTCTGGATTCGCGTTCAGGGCATCTGCTGTGGGATGTGGCGTATGCGCCGAAAGGAAACAAGAACTATGGTGCTACAGGCGCGCCGCTGGTCGTGAAAGATAAGGTTCTAGTAGGATCTTCGGGCGGAGACGACGGAGTTCGCGGATTTGTAGCCGCTTTCGATGCAGAAACGGGTAAAGAGAAGTGGCGCACCTGGACGATTCCGGCTCCGGGAGAATTTGGTTCATCAAGCTGGCCGGGAGACATGTACCTGCGCGGCGGAGGCACAACCTGGATGCCGGGCACGTACGATCCGGAACTGAACACCGTCTATTGGGGCACGAGTAACGCTGCACCGGATTTCGATGGCTCAGTGCGGCCGGGGGACGATTTGTATACGGCTTGCGTGCTCGCCCTGAATGCCGATACGGGCAAGCTGAAATGGCATTTTCAATTCACTCCGCACGATCTTTTCGACTACGATGCAGCGGAAACGGCCGTGCTTATCGATGCAAATTATCAGGGCGCACCGCGTAAATTGCTGGTCGAAGCGAACCGTAACGGCTTTCTGTACATTCTCGATCGGACCAACGGAAAATTTCTGTTCGCGACGCCTTTTGTGAAGAAGATAAATTGGGCGAAGGGCATCGATGCATCCGGGCGGCCAATCCGCACCGGGGTAAAGCCAACGGAGAACGGTGCACTTGTCTGTCCCGACATGGTTGGCGCGACAAACTGGTTCTCGCCATCCTACAATCCGTCTACGCACCTGTTCTATTTCCTTGCGCGCGAAAGTTGCCAGTTGTATTTTGTAAAGCCGCAGCAGTTTTCAGAGGGCAAAGAATACTACGCCACAGGCGTGAAGACACCGGGCGGCGAACACGCGGAAAAAATTCTCGTGGCGTACAACGTGGAGACGGGCGAATTGGCTTGGCAATACCCGCAAGCAGGCGCCGCTCGTTCCTGGGGTGGAACTATGACCACTGCGGGCGGATTGGTCTTTTTCGCGAACGACGCGGAGGCGTTCGAGGCCGTTGATGCGCGCACCGGCAAATCACTTTGGCATTTCAACACAGGTCAATCTATGAGCGCTTCGCCTATGGGCTATTCGACGAACGGCAAGCAATACGTTGCCATCGCTTCCGGCAGCGATGTCTTCACATTTGCTCTGCCATAGAATCACAAAGTGCGTCTTGCTCTCCCCTTCGCCTCAGTTTGCCTGCTTGTCTCCTCGGTTTATGCGCAGAAGCCATGCGTGACAAAAGAGCCGACGGCAACATTCTCTATTCGCCACGTTGCCGGATCGCCAGAACTCAGCTTAGATCCTGATGCTGCGATGTGGAAGCATGCGGCTAGCAGATGGATGGACAAGGACTGCAGCCGCCAGATCTCATATCCAAAACTCAAAACGGAAATGCGAGCCTTCTGGACGGATACAGACCTGTATTTTCTGTTCGAGTGTCCCTACACCGTGCTGAATTTGTTTCTCCCGGCCGACAACAGCAAAGAGCGCAGGGGCCTGTGGGATCGCGATGTCGTCGAAATGTTTTTGGGAGACGATTGGACAAACATCCGCCACTATCGTGAGTTTGAAATCGCACCGACGGGGGATTGGGTCGATTTAGCCATCGATCTGGACCGTAAAGACGATGGCGGAGCGCTTAAGTGGAACTCAGGATGGAAAACGATGGCGCGCATCGACAAAGAGCGGAAAGTCTGGTACGCGGCGGCAAAAATTCCGCTTGCCGCAATCAGCGCAAAGCGCGTGACAAAGGGGACGAAATGGCGCATGAATCTGTACCGGATCGACGGACTCGGCGCAGATCCGCTACGGCATTTCATGTGCTGGCAGCCTACGTGTGTTCAGAATCGCGATCCGAACCACGTTCCGGAGCATTTCGGGACGTTGGTGTTTAAGTAGAGGGAAGACAGCTCCCCACGGAATGATGATTGGGAAATCGGGGACACGCCTGCTGATCGGACGCAGCGGCGATTCGGAAATCAGCCCGGAGTGTCCCCGATTTCTAGACCGCTTGCTTACGGCAGGGCGAAGGCGACGTACGCGCCGTGAATCTTGCCTTGCGGCTTCGGATTGCGCTCTGAGGGGGCAGCGGCACACACGACAAGATATTCGCGCCCATCCACTTCGTAAACCGCGGGCATACCTTCCATGGCGGAATCCAATTGCGCTTGCCACAGAACTTTGCCGGTGTCTTCGTCGAGGGCGCGGACCATGTGATCGCGGGTCGCGGTAAAGATCAACCCGCCCGCCGTCACGACCGGCCCCACCTTCGGATAGATGGTTCCGGTGTTCTTAATGCCCTTTTCGGCAAGTTCCGGAACATCTCCGAGCGGAATCTGCCATTTGATCGTTCCCTTGTTCAGGTCGTAGGCGGTAAGCGTTGTCCAGGGCGGCGAGATGGCGGGAAGGCCGTCCTTCGCAAACATAAAGCCGAAGCCGCTGACGTAGCGCGTAGCCTTCGTTTGTGCCGTCGATGGTTTGGATGCGCTTTCTTCCGCCTTGCGGACTGGACTCGATAAATACGCAAATAATGCGTCCAGATCTGTCTTCGAAAGCTTCGGAAACGCCGGCATCGAAGTTTTGCCATGCGAGACGATGTCACCGATCTGCTCCCGGTTCATTCTCTCCGTAACGCCTACCAGCGCAGGAGTAGCCGGAGGCTCGCCCTTGCGGTCGGAGAGATGGCACCACTGGCAGTTCGCATCGTAAATGAACTCTCCCTGCTTTTCGAGCGAAGCAGAGGGCAACGGTTTGCCCGTAAGCTCAGGTTCCAGCTTGAGCAGGCACGGTACATCCTTCGATACGACATACAGCGTGCCATTGGTAGGGTCGGCGGCCGAACCGCCCCAATTCGCACCTCCATTGTTGCCCGGCATCTCAATCGTGCCCTGAAGGCTTGGCGGCGTAAAGAGGCCCTGATTTCTGGCGCTCCGAATTACATCGCGGAGGCGCGCGCGTTCCTGCGGATCGGGAATCAACGGATCCACATCCGCTTCCGTAAACTTTTGCCGGGCAAACGGCGGAGGATTGAGCGGGAACGGTTGTGTCGGCCAAGTTTGTTCGCCCGGCATATCCGAAGACGGCACCGGCCGTTCTTCGATGGGCCACAGTGGCGCGCCGGTCACGCGGTTGAAGACCCACAGAAAACCTTCTTTGCCCGCCTGCGCCACGATATCGACTTTTTTACCGTCATGCTGCACGGTAAGAAGTTTCGGAGCGTTTGGGTTGTCGTAGTCCCAGATATCATGGTGGACCATCTGGAAATGCCAAAGGCGCTTACCGGTACGGGCATCCAGCGCCAGCACGCAATCGCCGAAGAGGTCGGCCCCGATGCGATCGGCGCCGTAGAAATTGTATTTCGGACTGGCCGTCGGAACGTACACGATGCCTCGGCCCGTGTCAACGGAAAGCTCGCTCCAGCTATTCGCTCCGCCAGCGGTTTTCCACGCGTTCTTGGGCCAGGTGTCATAGCCGACTTCGCCTGGATGCGGAATCGTATGAAACGTCCACACCAGCTTCCCGGTGAGCACATCGTAGGCGCGTATGTCGCCCGGGGCCGATCCGTAACCTTGATTCGTTGCAGATCCAAGAATGAGCAGGTTTTCAAAAATGCGACCAGGACTCAGGGACTGCACTAGCGAAAGCGTCTCGGGGTCACGGCCGAAACCCTTTCTCAGATCGACGCTCCCATGATCGCCAAACGACATGATGGATTTTCCCGTACGGGCGTCAATCGCCTGCAGGCAATTGTTAATTGCAAACAAAAGACGCCGATCCGAACGGTCTTTGCTTTCCCAATAATTAATTCCTCGATTGGTAATTAGCTTTGTTGCAGGACCCGTTTGGTGAACCCAAATTTCCTTTCCGCTGGTTGCGTCGAGGGCAACGATGGAATTATTTCGGGCCAGGACATACATCGTGCCGTCGACCACAACCGGATTGAAAGAATACGAGTTGCTATCGCGGGTCGAATAACTCCAGGCAATCTTGAGCTTGCCGACGTTCGAGCGATTGATTTGATTGAGCGAAGAATACTGCGCCGAATCTTCCGCTCCGCCGTAATCGCGCCAGGTGCTATGGGTTTCTGCGGTGAGGGTGAGGGAGAGAAGCAGAAATGGGAAGAGCCGGACCAGGGGTCCGGCGCGGTCCAGGCGGACCGCCCTACTATCTAATCGACGGATCGAGGCGGTGTGCTGTATCGAAGTGAGTCTGGGCTGACGCATTATCACCTAATTTGAGAAGAGCCAATCCTAAATTGTAATGGGCGGCGGCATAATCGGGCTTCTCGCGTATGGCTTCGGTGTACGCAGCGACGGCGCGCGCGTTCTGATTTTCAGCGGCGAACAGATTGCCCGCTAGCATGCGATAATCCGCATTTCGCGAATTCAGCGATATAGCGTCTGAGACTTCGTGCAGGGCATCTTCAGATCTTCCTGCCGAAGCGAGCACGAGGGCCAAATTGTAATGTGCGTCGGCGAGATCGGGATCGCTTAATACCGCTTCTTGTAGTTCCTTCAGTGCTGCGGCCGTGTCTTTCTGGCGCGCGTAGAGAATGCCGAGCGACATATGGGCTTCGGCGTAGTCGGGTTTAAGTTCCAGAGCGCGCCGGTACGCCGCAATCGCATTCTCGCTATCGCCGAGCCCCGCTTCTGCCTTGCCAAGATAATAGTAGCCGGACGGCAAATCGGGCGTTAGTTTCACAGCTTGCTGAAATACATTTTTCGCCTCTTGCCAGCGCTGAGCTTTCAAGAGCTCCATTCCATCGAGGATCAGCTTCTTGCTTTGGGCGAGTTCTGTGCGCGCTTGATGTAAGTGCCGAATATCGCGCATTTCCGAAGCGGCTTCAGCGGTTTCTCCGCGCAGACGGAGCGCGATTCCTAGGCCGTATTTCGCTCGCTCGAAATCCGGCTTCAACGCCACTGCGCGGCGAAGGTTCGCAACAGCACCGTCAACATCGCCGCTCTCCTTCAAGGCCATGCCGAGATCGCAGAGCGCGATCGGATTCTGCGGCATGAGGCGCACTGCTTCGCGAAATGCTTTCAGCGCACCGGCATTATCGCCTTGACGCCGCAACGCCACGCCGATGCTTTCCTGAGCAGGACCGAAGTTCGGGTCTAGTGCAACCGAACGATGGAATTCGCTAAGGGCGGCTTGCAACTTGCCAGTCTGCCCCAGCGCAATACCGAGATGATAGTGAGACTCGAAATCCTTGGGATGAGCGGCCAGATGCCGGCGAAACTCCTGGATCGCTTTGGCCGGATCGCCGTTTTCGAGATACGCCAGCCCAAGCTGCGCGTGGACATGCGCATCGTCCGGCTGGAGTTTGGAGATGGCCTGGAGTTGTTCAATGGCTTCCGAACTCTCGCCGGCATTGAGCAGCAATGCCGCGAGGGCCTGCCGCGCTGCTACGTTGTTCGGGTTAACTGCAATTGCACGGCGCAGTTCCAGCTTTTGTTGGGCCGTAGCGCCCTGGGCTTTGCCCGATTCAGATGTGGCAACCGAGAAAGCCAGTAACAGCGCGAGCCAGACCACTTAGAAACAAAATTTTACCAAAGGAACTTCAAACTCAACTGTCCGATGCGAGGGTCGCGCGCCTGGGTGACCACGCCAAAGTTACCGCTGGTGAAATTGCCGTTTGGATTATTGAACTGCGTATGGTTGAAGATATTGAAGAACTCCGCCCGGAATTGCACGGCCATAGATTCCGTGATATGCGTATCTTTCATAACCGCGAAGTCCGTATTCAGAATGCCCGGTCCATGGAAAAACTGCCGGTTAGATGTACCGAATTGACCGAGTGGCCCGGAGGTGAAGGCATCCGGCAGGAAATACGTGTTCGGGCCATTAGGGCCTGGTTTGCGGGGGTCCTGTATTTGAACTTTTCCGACAAGGTCAGGCGTATCGATGTTACCGTCGCCGGTGAGCGAATAGTCTCCGGACTGGCTGATTCCAACAGGGAAGCCCGTAGAGAACCGGCTAATACCGATGAGTTGCCATCCCTGGGTGAGACGCTTCGGAGCGCCGGAAAAAGCCCGATCGAACGGTACCGCCCAGTCGTAGCTGACCACGAAGTTATGTGTCAGGTCATATTGTGAAAGCGAGCGGCTCAGACGGTAATTGGTGAAGTTAACCCACTGACCGAAACCGGAGGAGTTATCGATGGCCTTCGAGTAGGTGTAGGCCGCAAGGAACGTGACATCGGCCGCTTTTCTCTCGACTGAAATCTGGAGTGAGTTGTAGTTGGAGTTCGCAATGTTAGCAGTAAAACTGTTTCCTTGGCCGAAATCCGGCCCTAAAAATGTTCTGGTGCCGAAGACCTGGCTTCCGTTCGGAAGTGTGTACGTAGTCTGCTCGCCGTTACGGCCGCACGTAGGCGTGGCGCCTTCCTGGTTTAATTGCATGCACAGCGCCGCGCTGCCAGGATTAGCGGAGTATTGAGAGATTAGCTTGTGACCTTGGGTCCCAACGTAAGCGAGCGTTAGAACTGTGGACTTAGACAACTCGCGCTGAATGCTGAGGTTGTAATCTTCCGCGTATGGCATCCGATTGTGAATGGAATATCCAGGTGAATAAGAGATCGGAAGATAGATCGAATAATCCAGTGTCTTATTGGCGGGGCTTCCGGGAATGGGAAAGGTAAACGGAAATCGCTGGGTTTGTGAGCTGCCGTCGGCACGCGTCTGGAAGGGCTGATCGAACATGGTGGGCTCCGGGCTTACCCAGTAAAGGCCAAACGGAGCATCGCCTACCTCGTAGAACAGATTCAGATCTTCAATAGAGGTGTAATAAATGCCGTATGCAGCGCGGATACTGGTCTTGCCGGGGCCGCCGGTGATCTTGCCCAAAATTCCGTCATGGAAATCCGGTGAATAGGCCATGCCAACGCGCGGAGCGAAATTGTCGTAGTGAGTCGGCGCCAACGTGCTAGGAATGCCCGGATCTCCCGGCACCACCCAGCCTTTGGGAGCGGTCGGGAATTGGGTTGACTGCAAACCGGGAACGATGGTTTCGATCTTGCCTTGCGTGTCGTACCAGGGCATACTTACTTCCCAGCGGAGACCAACGTTAAACGTCAAATTCGGCTTGACCTGAAACGAATCCTGGCCGTAAGCAGCGCCATAGCGTGTGCGCGAATCGAGAAATTGCTGGCTGCACTGGTTGTAGCTGACCGGCGCGCCGATGAGAAAATCGGCGAAATCGATTCCGGTTTCGCTGCCGTCAAATGTAAAATCTCCGTTCGGTGCGCAGGTATTGCGCTCATTTATCTGTAAGTAGCGAAATTCCCCGCCGAACTTCATTGTGTGGCGGCCCACGATTTTCGAAAAGCCGTCGGAGAACATCCAGGTGTTGTTCGGCTGAAACGTGGTGAGAGTCGGGACTCCGATGGAGAAATTGTTGAAGTAGATGGGAGGTACGGTCTGCGGGAAATTGGCCGGACCGGATGGAATGATACCTAAGGTGCCGGGGCCGGTTACGAAACCAAGATCCGAGAGCTTCGTAAAGCTGCCCTTCGGCTCGTCTTTGACGGTCGCGGTGCGGAAAAAGCTCACGCGAAATTCGTTCACCTGCGCCGGACCTAATGTTTTGGTGTTGCTCATCACGACTTCCTGGGCACGAGTGGGGGTTACCGAAGGAAAGCCCGGGACGCTGGCGGCCGGCAGAGCGCTGTCCACGGTCGCATCATCGTAGTGGTAATAAAACGACCAATTTCCGGTCATTTCATTAATGAAGTCGACGCGCTGGCCCATTTTGTCGTCATTGGCGGTGTTTCTCTGGCTTGCGTCGGCATAGCCGTCCGGCCCTTGATTCGGTAGCGGGATGTAAGGCAGTATCCCAATCGCAGGTTTGGCGAACGCGCGTGAGGGAATCACACCGTTGGGGAAAACGCAGTCGCCTGGATTCGAGCAACCGCCGTATGCTTCTCCATTTGTGACTGCGTAACCGAGCCGAGATGACAAAACAGAGGCCCAATAATTACCCTGCACGGTGAGCTGATTGCCATTTGCATCGACAAACGAACTCGGATCGAAGATTCCATTGCGCTGAGCGTTGGTCGGTACGGACACCAAGCCGGTTCCGGCGCCTTGAACCTGACGCGTGGCCTGGTAATCGGTAAACCAGAAAAGTTTATTTCTGATAAACGGCCCTCCCACGGCGTATCCGAATTGGTTGCGGCGCAGTTCAGCCTTAGTCGGATCGAAGAAGTTCCGCGAATCGAATTTGTCGTTTCGGAGAAATTCGAACACATCCCCGTGAAAGCCGTTGGTTCCCGACTTAGTAATTGCATTCATGACGCTGCCGCTGAACTTACCGTATTCGGCATCGAAGCTATTGGTAATCAGCCGGAATTCCTGAATGGAATCAAGGTTCGGAATTAGGCCGGCGCCGTTGTTACGCCCTTCGCTGACGTCGCCACCATTCACGAGGAAGGCGTTCGCCGTCTCCCGCTGACCATTCACTG
>DAISJE010000120.1:0-1852 GCA_036821665.1 Bryobacteraceae bacterium
AAGGAGTGCCGGAATGCCGCCGAGAAAGAATAACGGACGCCATCCCCAGTGTGGAAACAGGAACAGGTAACAGACCGCAGCCAGCAGATTGCCGAGTGCGTATCCCTGCTGCAGAAATCCCGACAATACGCCGCGCCATTTCGCCGGAACCTTCTCCATCGCAAGTGAAGCGCCCACACCCCATTCGCCGCCCATTCCGATGCCGAACAGGCATCTCAACACCAGAAAGGTTGCGAAGTTCGGCGCGAACCCGGTTAGCACTTCAATAACTGAATAGAAAATCAGATCCACCATCAGCGGTAACCGGCGGCCATAGCGATCGGCCATAAGACCGAAGATGAATGCGCCGACGGGACGAAACGCCAGTGTTAGGGCAATGGAAAATGCGACCGCCGCGTCGGGCTGATGAAACTCTTTTCCGATCGCAGTCAGACAGAAGGCGACAAGAAAGAAGTCGAATGCATCGAGCGTCCAACCAAGAAAGCTGGCGGTCAGCGCGCTCCAATGATCGCCAGCCGTTACTACCGCTGGAGAGTTACTGTTCTGCCGCGCCGCTGGCTGCTGCATTCGGCTCCCATAAAGTCTCCGGCACGCCGAGCATATGATTCACCCACCGGCTCCATACGAACAGCGCATCACTCAGTCGATTGAGATATCTCAGCGCGTCGGGATCTACGCTCTGCTCGCGCGCAAGCGCAACCAGCAGGCGTTCGGCCCTGCGGCATACGGTCCGGCAGACGTGGAGTTCAGCTTCTAACCGGCTTCCGCCCGGTAGGACGAAAGATTTCAAAGCCGGCAGTCCGTCATTGGCGTTGTCAATTCCCCGCTCAAGCTTACCGACCTCCACCTGTGTTACACGCGGTTGTTTGGGATGCACATCTTCAGGCAGCGTGGCAAGAATCGAACCCAGATTGAATAGTTCATGCTGCACTCGCTTTAGCGTTTGCACAATTTCCAGCAGCGGCGGGCAGCTTTCAGAAGTTTTTTCTGCCGTCGCCCGAGCCACGCCGATGAATGCATTCAATTCATCCACCGTACCGTAGCATTCGATTCGCAGGTCATCTTTGGCAACTCGCTGACCGCCGACCAGACGTGTCTGTCCGTCGTCGCCGGCACGCGTATAGATGCGGTTCAGAGCGATTCGCGGTTCGTTGAATACTTGCTTGCGCATGTCGCGGCCTCTTTCGAGTGTAGACGCATGACTCACTTTATGCCCGGCAATTTAGACATTCGTTAGATTTAGAAAGACATTTATAGGCGAGAATGGCTAAACAAGTTCTCGAACCAGGGTTACACCATCATGAAATCACTGCTCATCGTTCTGTTCCTTGCAAGTGCGCCGTTTTCCTATGGACAAGATGCGAAAACGCCGCCCACACTTAAGGCAATCCTTTTGGCACAATTGCGCTCCACTCACAACGTGAAGGAATGGTTCGTGCCGGCGAATACTGCCGTGGCGGGGCTCACGGCCGAACAGGCCGATTGGAAAGATAGCCATGGCAATCATTCCGTCAGGGAACTGGCCGATCACCTGATTTTCTGGGACGAGCGGTCGCTCGTGCAATTTCAGGGCAATAAGCCGCCGAAGTTTGACGGCAATAACGAAGAGACGTTCAAAAGCCCGCAAAGTTGGGATGCTACCGTGCGCAAACTCGATGAGGTCTTAACCGATTGGGAAAAGGCGATAGAAGCAGCCGACGATACCAAGCTAACGAAATGGTATTCGACGATTGCGCATGTCGGTACGCATAATGCCTATCACATCGGAGAGATGGTTTACGTTCGCCGGGAACAAGGTTCCTGGAATCCTGAGAACGGCGTTCACTGAAGCGATAAGCCATCAGCTATCAGC
>DAISJE010000120.1:1952-9867 GCA_036821665.1 Bryobacteraceae bacterium
GGTGTATACATCGTTTCCAACATGGTCGCCTGCTATCGGAGGACGCCCTAGACTTTCGAAGGTGGCCATTGACGGCGGAGAGCCGATTGAGGTCACCAATGAGGCTGTGTCTATGGCGCAGGTGTCGCCGCACGGCAAGCTGATCGCCGGAACCTGGTATGGCGATAGCGCAGTCGAATGGATTACATTGTGACCGTGAACGATGTGGGCAATCTGTGGCGGCAGCCAATCGATGGCGGCCCACCGAGGCCGGTGACTCAATTTGATACAGACCAGTTGTTTATCCTTGCGTATTCGTCAACTTCCGGCCGGTTTGCATGGATTCGAGGAATATCGCTAGCGACGTCGTGGTGATTACGAAATTCTTGTGAGCGCGATGAACCATGAATGAATTCTCTGAGACATCGCCAGAACGGCTCAAAGCCGGCGCGATCGGCGGCGAAATTGTCACCGAAACATTCGATTACGACGATGGACGGCAGGTCACGGTGTACGTTCCGGCAACTCCGCCCGAGGCGATCGTATTCGCCGGTGACGGTCAAATGATCTCTCAGTGGGGAAGGCTTCTTGAAGCAGCGGATGTGCCCCCGACCATGATCGTTGGCGTGCACCGCGTGGACGATGAGGCGCTGCGGCTCCACGAGTATTCGCCCAAGTTCGACCCGAAACGGTTCGCCGCACACGAAAAATTTTTCGTCGAGGACGTCGGCGCGTGGGCGCGATCGCGTTTCGGCGTAAAGCTGCCCGCCAAGCGCACGGCTGTGTGTGGTGTTTCGGCAGGCGGAGAACTCGCGCTTGCTCTTGGGCTTCGGCACCCCGAGCTCTATGGCGCGATCTTCTCAGCGTCGCCTGGCGCGGGGTACCGGCCACCTGACGCAATGCCAAATCGATTGCCGCGCACGTACCTTGTGGCCGGCACGTTAGAACCTTTCTTTCTTGACAACGCGACACGGTGGGCGGCCGCGTTGCGCGATGCAAAAGCAGATGTCGTGATGAGCGAGAGAGCCGCTGGGCACGATGAAGAGATGTGGCGCCGAGAGTTTCCGTTGATGGTCCAGTGGGCGTTTGGCGGAAGAGGCTCCGATGATTGATAACGATGACTCTGCCGAGTATTTGCGACCGATATTTAACTGGGTTCGTCGAGTTTTGGATAGTCACGCCAAGCTGACATCGTTCGAGACAATCCGACGATAGCGGTCAGATCTCTCGGGATGAGGTCCGACGCCAATGCGTAAGCCGTGAGCCGGGCATGCCCTTCGAGTACTACTAAGGCCGAATGCGCTTCGGAGCCTACAAGGATCAGCTCCGGGTACTTCGCGCCGTTTCTTAACGCTTGGGCCATCTCCAGAAAGTGATGCGTACTCATGCCGAAGACCATTGCGCCCTTTCTGATGCGAATAGCGGCATCAGACGGTAAGCGCGACCCTCCTGAAAGCTCATTCCAATAGGAGTAGTCAATGTATCGGACTTGCATCAGCTCCATGCTACTTATGGCAAACCTTGCCCAAACCACATCGTTCGGGAAGCCTTCGAACATACCCTCGTTTTTTTGGTAGCCACGAAATTCGCTTAAGAGTTTCGCTCGGGTGGAACATTCCTCAGCACTCTGCAAATCGGGTTGTTCGAGTAGGCTCGTAGGCCAACCATTTTGCCGTAGTAAATCGCAAATCGTTCTGCCGAATCGATCGGATCTGAGCTCGTGCTTCAGGAAGTGTGCGACGACATCATCCTCACTGACAGCCTCAATGAAACGCACCAGCAAAGTATCTCAAGCCAAACGCTGCAGTTACCGAGCGGCGAGCAACTTCTTCACTCGCGCCCAGGACTCATCACGCGCTTTGCGATTGCCTTCGGTCGCGTCGGGCGCTTCGCCGGCTCGCATGAAGCCATGACCCGCGCCTTCGTAAACAACCGGTTCGTATGTCTTACCGAGTGCTTTCATGTCCTCTTTGGCGCGGGGAATGGTCGCATCGATACGCGCATCGTTCCCGCCATAGAAACCGTAGACCGGCGCTTTAATGCGGGCCATCGCGTCTTTATCCGGCGGGGGTCCATAGAAAACGAAAGCCGCGGATAAATCGGGGCGGTTCGTAGCGAACCGGAAGCTCTGGCCGCCACCCCAGCAGAAGCCCGCAACAAAAAGCTTGCCCGTCGAAGCAGGCAGCTTCTTGGCGTAGTCGGCTGCGGCGTTCAGGTCGGCCGTGATCTGGTCGGAATTCAAATGGCTGACCGCCTCGGTGGCGTCCCTCTGGGAAAAGCTGTTGGTCCGGCCGCCGTTCGGCCCCATACCGGACAAGAGATCCGGCGCGACCGCGATATACCCGGCCGCCGCGAACTCGTCCGCCACTTCCTGCGCCCAATCCGTCAGGCCGAAAATCTCATGGATGATCAAAATTACCGGTGTTTTGGCCTTCGATTCGGGATATGCGATAAAGGTCTCGACAGCGCGGCCGTCGTGCTTCACCGTAACCCACTCGTGATGACGAGGTGACTGCTCCAGGCGCTGGCGCGCCCAATCCTGAGCAAAAGCAGGTATTACCAAACAGATGAGAACCGCAATCATTCGAGTCATTTCACTGTTGTACCGCGGATTTGGCATGAACCCGGCCGATTCCCTATGACCCAGGCGGACCGGCTGCGAAAAATCCTACAAAAAGAAAGACAAATGCTGAGACTCGTATTCTGGCGGATTCACTAAGTGATTGAAGTATGACCTATCGTTCGCTCTTCCGTGCCTTCTCGTCCGATCTCGCCATTGATCTGGGAACTGCCAATACGCTGGTGTACGTGGCAGGCAAAGGGATCGTCCTTAATGAGCCATCTATTGTGGCGGTAAACCGGCAGACCGGGGAAATCGTGGGCTGCGGGTCCGAAGCCAGAGAGATGCTCGGCCGGACACCTTCTAACGTGGTTGCCATCCGACCGCTTCGCGACGGCGTGATCGCCGATTTCAAGATGGCGGAACGTATGTTGAACTACTTTATCCGGAAGGCGCATCGCCGCAAAAGCCTGGTTCACCCGCGCATCGTGATCGGCGTTCCGAGCGAAACCACCGAAGTGGAGAAGCGCGCGGTTCTCGATTCCACTTACAGAGCCAAGGCAAGCGAAGTACATCTGGTAGAGCAGGCTATGGTGGCCGCTCTCGGGGCGGGACTCCCGGTAACCGAACCCAGCGGCAATATGGTCGTGGATATCGGCGGAGGCACTACTGATATAGCCGTCATTTCGCTCTCGGGCATTGTTTATTCGCGCTCTCTGCGGGTTGCCGGCAACCAGATGGACGATGCCGTGATGGAGTATGTCAAACGGAAGTACAATCTCCTCATCGGCGAGCGTACTGCCGAACGGGTAAAAATGGAAATCGGCTCGGCCTATCGCCTCGAAAAGCAGCTAACGCTCGAAATAAAAGGGCGGGATCTGATCCATGGTCTGCCGAAGGCCATCACGCTGCATGACGGTGAAATCCGCGAGGCGCTTGGAGATTGCGTCGGAGCCATTATCGCCGGAATCCGCGGCGCGCTGGAGCACACTCCGCCTGAACTCAGCGGCGACATCAGCGAACGCGGTATTATTCTCACCGGCGGCGGTTCCATGTTGAAGAGCCTCGACGATCGCATCCGCAGTGAGACAGGTATGCCCGTGCTCATGGCGGATCAGCCGCTTGCTTCGGTTGTGCTGGGAACCGGCAAAATGCTGGAAGATTTCAAACTCCTGCGCAAAATGGCCGTGAATTAAAAAACTCCACACTGACTTAGGAAGATCGGGGACACTCCGGGCTAGACTCCGAATCGCCGCAGTGTCCGATTAGCAGGCGTGTCCCCGATGTTCCTTCGCGAGACAATGTTTGAGCGATGGCTTCAAACACTGGTTTCATTTCCCAGGCACTATTAACCACGCTCTTCTTCGCAACGGCCGCCGCACTTGCGCAATCGCCACTCGCGCGCGCACCGCATGCTGCTGTCCAGACGGTCTCGCCCGCCGGCGGGCATTATTCAGAGCCTGGCATCGCCATTAACCCGAAAAATCCCAAACAGATCGTGGTTGTTTTCCAGGGCGGCGCGCAGGTACAGGGCGTATCGAGTGCTGCCTATTCCAACGACTCGGGACGAACTTTCACGCTTGCCAAAGGGACCAAAGCGAACGATTGGAAAGTGGGCGGCGATGTTTCCACCGCGTTCGACAACAAGGGCCATGTATTCCTCTGCTACATGACGTTCGATCGTCTGGGCACTGCAGCCTATTGGGCTCACGACGCCGGAAGGAATGGCATTTTCGTGCGGCGTTCGGATGACGGCGGCAAGACTTGGGATAAACAAGCAGCCGCTTTGAAAGAATTCGCAACGAATCATGCGCCGGGAATCCAATTTGAAGATATGCCTCGCATCTTTGCCGATACCTGGTCCAGCAGCCCCTACGCGGGCAATTTATATGTTGGCTGGATCGAATGGCAATTAACGCAATCGATCATGGTGTTCTCGCGGTCAACCGATGCGGGCAAGACCTGGTCGGCACCCATGCGAATCAGCACGCATGCGGGCCTGCCCCGCGATGATAACGGCTCAGTCGGCGGCATTATGATGGCGATCGCTCGGGATGGAACTCTTTATGCCATCTGGCATGACGGAAATTCGATTACGTTGGCGATTTCGCACGACGGCGGAAAGACATTCGGCGCTTCGCGTCCGGTGATTGAAACTGCGCCGCCCTACTTTGGTGAAGTTCCCGGCGTATCGCGCGTGGAAGGCTTTCCACAGATTGCGGCCGACACGAGAGATCCAAATAAGCTTTATGTCTGCTGGAGCGACTACCGCAACGGCGACATCGATGTGTTCCTTGCCGCATCAGGCGATAAAGGCAACACGTGGTCCAAACCCATCCGCGTCAATAACGATCCCATACACAACGGAAAGGACCAGTTTTATCAGTGGATGACAATTGATCCGGTTACGAACAACCTATACGTCGATTTCTACGACCGGCGCGACGATCCGAAAAACATGAATACGGGAGTAACGCTCGCGCGCTCAACCGATGGAGGCCGCACATTCGCCAATTATGCCTGGGCCGACAAAGCGTTCGATCCCGGCGGCGCCTTTCTAGGAGATTACACGTGGAGTGCGGCTTACAACGATCGTGTTTATGCCGCCTGGACGGCGACACCTCCGAAGAAGCCTGAACCGAAAGGAAAGAAAGATGGAGCGCACGCGGACAAAAGGCCGGAAACGGTCGTTGTTGTCGGCAGTGCCGATTTTTCGCAAGCAAAGTAGCGCTTGTAGTTAACTTTTCCACGCCAGCCTCAGGCTGCAGCCAAAACATGCCGCGAACCGTTCCGCTTCTTGTCCGGCGGCTCGGCGTGCCCACACCGGCGTTTTGACGGATGGCTCGATTCGAGGCCTTCGACTCTGGCCCATGCTGTCAGCTCAGCCGACGAGAGTAGCTGCGCATGCAAGCCGCACATCCGGCTGCCGACCGCAAGCAGGCTCCCGGCGGGTGCGCGCCGATCGAGATACTGACGCCGGAGACGCCATGCTGCCGCTTGCGACCAGGTCAGCTTCCGCATTCGCCCACGGCTATTTTTCGAGCACCGAACACATATCGAAGGTCTTCTTAATCGGCGGCGCCCCCGGTGTATTCGAGTACACACTCACTACAACTTCGGTATAGCAGCCCCATCCGTCATAGGCCGTAGTGAAATTGGGCGGCGGCCCGCCTTCCATCGATAGCGAGTTGGTGGCATAGTTAAGGTCGTAGTGGACGCGCGAAATGTTCGCGAGCGTTTGCTCGGGAACTTTGACCCACAAGCTGAAATTGAAACGCTTAGGGTTATTCTCTAACGGCTTTTTATCGGCAGCTAACTGCAACCCTCGAAGAATTACATCGCTCGGATCGTAGCTAGGAGGCGCTGCATTCGCCGCTTCGCCCAACGGAATTTTAGATTCGGAAAGTGCAGTTTTCTTTCCTGAAGGGCGCTTGGAAACCAACCCTGAATCCGAATTCGCAACCTTACGAGCAACTCTGGGAGCCGCCGCAATGGTTACGTCTATTCGGGTTCCAGACGGCACTTGTTCGCCCGTTCGTACCGATTGAGCCACAATACTGCCGGGCGTTGCATTGGGGTCCTCCTGCTCTTGCGTTGTGCCGATCGCCAGATGTTCTGCCAAAAGCTGTTCGCGCGCCGAATCGACCATCTTTCCCGTCAGATCCGGCACCGCGATCTTGCGTGCGGGTCCAAAGTAGATCGCCACGCCGATAGTCACGGCAACAATCAGGGCGATTAATGCTATGGTTCTGACGGCACTCCATCTGTTCTTTGGCAGCGGGTTCGGTGTCGGCTTTGGTTTCGCCGAGGTATAGGGGCGCAATGCCTTTATTAACAACTGAACATCGGAATCCCAACGTGGGTGAGTCAGTTCGATTGCATTGCGATAGGCAAGTTCCTTAAGATCATCGGGCAGTTGATCCGCCTTCGGATTGGAAGCGCCTTGCACCAGAACTGGAATGACAGGTATATCGCGCTGAAGAGCTGCTGCGGTTTCCATGCGGACAAAGTCAGCCGGATCATCCAGCCGGCGTTGCCCGGCTGCGTCTTTCGCGGTAAGCCAGGTCTTGCCTATTACGGAAAGAAACACGCCACAAGAGGACAAGCTCTGGTCGATAGCTTTTCGAAAATCGCGCCCAAATTGTATGGCGGCAACGTCCATGAAGACCGATTCCGAACCAAACTCCCTGGCGAGGTCGTTGTATAGTCGTCCAGCCTGCCCCTCGGCGTCTTCCCTCCTGTAGCTAATGAAAATTGAATTCATCTATGTTCCTTTCTCCAAGTCGCTGTGCCGCCGGAGAACTGCCCAATAATAATGGAACGGTAGCTGCTCGTTAGAGGATACTCTAAAAACGTCATCTGCCGCTTCTTCCGGCAACGTCGTAAACTACGTAGCATCCATGAGGATCAGCCTGTTTGGCAGCTTGCGTATCAGCCTTGCCGGACGTCTGCTCACCACTGTAAATACGAACCGCCTTCACTCCCTCATTGCCTACCTGATTCTGCATTGCGATACACCGCAGCCGCGAGATCGGGTTGCCTTTCTTTTGTGGCCGGCATCGAAGGAATCTCAGGCGCGCACCAACCTGCGGCAGCTTCTTCATAACCTGAAACGAGCTTTGCCGGCGGAGTGCAACTTGCTGGTAACCGATCACTTCATGGTCCAGTGGCGTCAGGACGCGGCATGCACCATTGATGTCGTTGAATTTCAGATGGCGATTGAAGCAGCCGAAGGCGCTCGAGCGGAAAATGATCCCTCCCACGAAATTACGTCGCTTACGCGCGCGGCTCAGCTTTATGAGGACGATCTTCTGCCGTCGCTGTATGACGACTGGCTCATTCCTTTGCGCGATACGTATCGCCGACAACTCTCGGATGCATTACATCGTTTGGCGGCGCTCTTCGAAGAACAGAACGCACACAGTGCGGCCATTCCATATGCCGAGCGCCTAGTCACGCTCGATCCTTTGTCCGAGGCGAATCATCAACTCCTGATCCGGTTACATGCAGCGAATAACGACCGCGCCAGTGCGCTGCGCGCGTATCACCAATGTATGCGTGTGCTGCGGCGCGAAATGGGTGTAGAACCATGCCCTGCTACGCGCGAGCTATTCGAGCGCATTCTAAAAGCGGAGCGTGAAGCATCGGGTGACGTGACATTCCCATCGTCGAATGCGAAACCGATTTCACAATTACAAAAAATGCGCGCGCTGGTCGGCCGCACAACAGAGTGGCAGCGGCTGACAACAGCCTGGCAATTTGCCGTGGAGGATGGTCCGCGGGTCGCGATTATTTCAGGTGAGCCCGGAATTGGTAAAACAAGGCTCGCCGACGAGTTGTACCAATCGTGCATTCGCCAGGGACATGCGGCCGCAC
>DAISJE010000121.1:0-9849 GCA_036821665.1 Bryobacteraceae bacterium
CTGATGATCGTTCTGGTTATTCAAATTAAAAGCAGTGAGGCCCAAATTCTTTTGCTGAAAATGCGAAAACCTCAACTCCGCTTTGTCTGCTTCAAAAACATCTTTCACTTCTCCCGATACACCTTTGACGCGCAGATACTCATTACCTCGAATCTTCGTTGAAAGGCGCGCGAATGTGGAATCCACGTTCGATATGCCCGCTCCGGTATCGATCAGAAAAAGGCCGGTGCTTTTTCGGTTCAATGTGGTCGTGACCAACAGCTCATGTCCGAACCGAAACACCGGCGTGAAGTTTGCCTCGTCTGGATTGACCTCCCGATCGTATCCCTGCGCATTTGGCGGACGCGGCGGAAATGGTTTCAAATGCAATAAATGTTTTTGAAAATCGATGGAGATCAGGTAATCGGAAAATACATCAGCGCCGATCAATCCGTCCTCGTCTCCTGCAATTCGCGCCTTGCCCTCGGTTGCTTTGATGATGCAAGCTTTGAACTTGAGCGAGGCGATAGTGCACGTATCGGCAACCGCCTCGAATGTCTTTCGTTTGCCCTTGTCGCCAACTCCCCAAGCCTCCCCTGAACCGAGGTGATTCAGCTCTGCCTTGTCGACAGCAGTCTGCCTGAGTACAATCCCGCTAGCACCCGTATCAAGTAATAACCTCATTGAGCGGCCATTCCCGATTTTGAATTCCAGGCCGAGACCACGTGCATGCTGTCCGTCGTTCATCAGGAGAACGAGGTGGAGCGTTGTTTCTTGTGGAATCCCATCCAGTTCGAATGGCTTCCGCTTGTTCAATTCCACCGATACTTCTTTGGAAGTTTCCGTTTGCTCTTCGTAATGCTTATAAAGCCAGGGATGTGCCGCGGCAAACGGAACGAGCAACTCGTTACGTCTTTCTGCGGGAACATAGCGCAGCCAGGCCTGGGTGATTAGAGCATCATCCGGATCGAGATCATGCGCTTTGAGGCAGAAGAGGCGTCCCATTCGATAGAAGGAAAGTGCGCGGTAAAGCCGGCACAAACCGTAATAGGCTCGCGCCGATTGGCCGTTGAGCTTTGCCGCGGTTTTGTATAGTTTCTCCGCTTCGGGCATATCGCCCATATAAAATGCATAATCGCCGCGGGCTGCAATAACTTCCGGCGAGTCCGGGAAATTTAGAGAGTCGGACTCGGCGGCATCTGAGGCTTCCTCGACTCGGCCTTGATACACCAGAGCAGATAGCAAAGCCGCGTGCAAGGCGGCATCCTTCGGGGCCAGGGCCACAGCGTTTTGGAGCAGTGGAATCGCCGTGTCGTAATCAGCCGCTTTGAAAGCCGTCAGACCGTTGTCCGCCGCAGCAGCGAAGCCGCTTGTGACCAATAAAATAGCAATTGCGATTCGCCAGGCACACATACCTGATAGGAGGAACATACTATCAGAAAATAGTGCCTATTGGCGCGCCAACATATCAATACGGTTTTCCAAAACGCACTGGCCCCCGAATGCCGATAGCTTCAGGCGATCGGCAAAGGCCATTTCAACTGCCTTCCGCGGCATAAGACCGATCAATTCGCTTTCTTTGACAGCGACACCGTGGGCGGACGCAAGGCGTTCGACTTCGGCGAAGACAACATGCACGGGAGCTTTTTCAAAGTCCGTAATGTTCATTGAAACCTGAACAAGGCCGCGCGAGAGTAACGGAAGCCCGAGTGCTTTTACGCCGGGAAAGCCTCCATTCCGGCCGCGTATACTTTTCGCGATCGTCTTCGCGATATTCAGATCGCTTGTGTTCAGGTTGATATTGAATGCCACTAAAATTTTTCGCGCGCCCACGATAACAGCGCCCGCAGTCGGGTGAAGTGCGGGACCTCCCAAATCGGGCGCTTTGCTTATGTCCATCAGCGCAGCATCGCGTAGCCCATCGAATTGGCCCCGGCGCACGTCTTCCAGATTCACGCGATCGGGGCGGAGGGCCGCCGCTTGATAGAAATAAACCGGAATACCAAGTTCATTCCAAATCCGCTGACCGGCTTGGCGTGCCACCTCAACGCAATCCTCCATGGTTGTGCCGGCAAGAGGAACAAAGGGCAGAACATCAAGCGCTCCGAGGCGCGGGTGAACACCACGTTGCGTGTTGAGGTCGATCAATTCCGCGGCTTTTCCGGCGGCGCGCACCGCAGCTTCAAGCACGGCGGCCCTATCTCCGGCAAATGTTATGACGGTTCGATTGTGATCCGGATCGCTGGTTCGGTCCAGCACGAGCGCGCCGGACACGCTCGAAATAGCGTGATCCAATGCTTCGATGCGTGCGGGATCCCGACCTTCGGAAAAATTCGGAACACACTCTATCAGTTGAGGCCTCAGCCGGCTATCGCCTTGGAACGAATCCGGTTAAACACTATATTGCCATCGCGTATAGCCATAGCAACGTGATTGATTCCCAAACGGCGAGGAATTTCATGGTAATCGGAAACGCTCAAGACAACTAAATCGGCGCGTTTGCCACATTCAATCGTTCCGATCTGGTCGCCCAAACCGAGCGCGTGAGCAGCATTAATGGTAACCGCGCTAATGGCCTGCTCAACCGTCAACCGCAGGCGAAGAACAGCCAGTGAGATTACCATTTGCATATTAAAACTGGGTGTCTGCGAAGCGTCGTAACCGCTAGCGAGCGCGATCGCCGCATCGGACGCAGCCAGTTTACGAACACTGTCAATACCGGATCCGTCGAGCAATTCTCCATTCGGGGAGAAAACGGCGATCATTGGCGATTCCGAAATCAAGGCACACTCCTGTGCGCTCAGGGCATAAGGACACCACACCGTGTGCGGATTTGCGCGATAAAGCAACTCCTCCAGCAAGTCCGGCGAGCCACCAGGCCAAAGAAGGTTTACCTTGATCCGCCGTTCCGCAGCCGCCTCCCAGACGCGCCGGCGGAATGTGTCGCTGCAATCGGATGTCACTTCCAGGAACCGGGCAAGCTTGCGGTCAGCCATTGCGCCGATCAATTCATGAACTTCTCCGGAATCTTCGGGCTCCGGCGCAACCGCTTCCCTGATCCGCCAACTTCGGACCATCCCCACCGGGTTGTCGCCGATCTCGGCAAGCTGTCGCAACACAGCAAAATCCGAGCGAAGATCGCCCGTTCCGGAATTCGCCTTGATCTGCGCATTTAAAGTGCCGTGCTGCAGGCATGCCCGCATAAGGCCAAGACTCTCGTCCGAGAAATCGGCCATTTTACGCCGCTTCGCCGTAAGTCCCATACCGCCGCTTTTGTAATGCAGGGATAGATGCAGACCTGCATCGACAAATCCCGGCATGATTATGGCGCCTTCGGCGGAGATTTCGATCGCTCCGCGCGCTTCTTTTAAATTTTCAATTCGCCTGGCAGGACCTACGGAAACAATTTTTCCGTCACGAATGAGGACTGAACCGTCCGGAATGATGCCTAGATCGTTTAGCGCTGCACCGCGGCGCACGCCAACTGGGCCTCGCAATGTCAACACTTGCGCGGCTCTCCGAAGCAACAATAGCTGTGCCAAAGCCGGCCACTGATTTATTTAAATATTAACCTATTTTGGAAGCTATCTACTGCCAATTTGGCGCATTAAGACTTCATACGACGCAAAATCCCGCAAAAAAGCGTAGGCCGTTACCGCCAGAGCCACGCCGGCCAGTACTTTCCACAGGGTCTCGCGTGGTGTATTGGGAAGGCCAGGCAACCCTGCCACAACGCCAACCAGAAAGCCACCAATAAACCCGCCCACGTGGGCTGCCAAATCGACGCCGGGCACGAAGCTAAGAACGAGGCCAATGATAAGCCACTGGCCATAGTGGGCACGAACAGCTTGGGCAAGAGGATCGGCCCGGCGGCGGACACCCATCGCGAGCATAATTCCGAACAATCCAAAGCAGGCAGCCGACGCCCCAAGAGACAGACTCTGTGGCGACCATAGCAAGCTGCCCAGAAAACCGGTAACCGTTGAGAAAACGTACACGAATAGCAGGCGTGGAGTGCCGTAGAACTGCTCTACCTCCGTGACAAGGATAAATATGGCCCACGAGTTCATGGCAATGTGCCAAAATCCGCCATGCAGAAAACCGGCCGTGATCAGACGCCACCACTGCCCATGAACAATCAACGGCGCGTATTTGGCTCCCAAGAGGACTGCCACCTGCCCGCTAATACTGAAACTGTGACTGAGGACGACCTCTGCCAGATAGAAGGCGACATTGATGACCAGAATGATGATGGCTGTAAGGTTCGCGCGCGGAAGAAACGACGCGGCGAACTGGCTGGCTCGCATGTCGATGGCCCGTGGCCCCAGTTGTACGCCGCAATAAGGGCAGACGCGATCACCTATGGTTATGAAGGCCCGGCAGTTCGGGCACATGCGGCGCTTTTCCACGGTCTCATTGTAGCGGCGCTTTGACTTTGCCTTGATAGAATCGGATTCGGCCATGGGCAAGACCGAGCAAGAGCACCGCGAAGATCTGGTGCGGGTCTGCCACCTTATGCATGAAAAAGGCTGGGTGGCAATGAACGATGGCAATGTCAGTATCCGGCTGGATGACGGCCGGATTCTATGCACGCCGACTGCTGTTAGCAAAGCATTCGTTCAAGTGGGTGACGCAATTGTTTGCGACGCAAACGGCAAAAAGCTCAGCGGCGATCGCGACTGCACCAGTGAGATCGCGATGCATCTCACCGTCTATTCGAATCGAGCGGATGTACGTTCGGTGGTGCATGCACATCCGCCAACTGCCACCGGATTCGCAAGCGCCGGCCGCGCGCTCGATAAAGCGTTGCTACCGGAAGCCATTATTCAATTGGGCGCTGTTCCGCTAGCGGCATACGGGCTGCCCGGCACGCCGGCCCTGAGCGAAGGCATGAAGCCGTTCCTCGCCGAATACAACGCAGTGCTGCTGGAAAACCACGGCTGCACGAGCTATGGCAGCGATGTGTGGGAAGCCTTCTTCCGCATGGAAATGGTGGAGCACCTGGCAAAGATTACCTTCGTGGCGGAGTTGCTCGGCGGCGCTCGTGCGTTGCCCCGGGATGAAGTAGAGAAGCTATTCGCATCTCGCGAGCGTTACAACGTCACTCCACGCGCGCGCATGCAACCCGGCATGCCGCTGGTGGCTGAAGATTTACTTGAGCCGCAACGATCTTGATGAAGTGTTATTCCACAGTCGACTTTGTTCGCAAGATATCCACGTATACATCTCGATAGCGCTGCGCCATCGTGCGCGCCGAAAAATTTTCGGACACCCAGTTCTGTCCTCGCAAAGCGAGTTCGCCACGCTGAATTGGATCAGAAATTAACTGCGAGATCGCCTGAGCCAATTCCTCTGCGTTGCCCGGCTTTACCAGCAGTCCGGTCTCGCCATGCTTTATCAGCTTTGGAATATCGCCTACCTCCGAAGCAATCACCGGACATCCGGCAGCCATTCCTTCGATCAAGGTCATCGGCATTCCTTCACTCAAAGACGGAAGAACTAGAACATCAATCGAGGAATATATGCCCGGCATATCCTCTTGCTTTCCAGCAAAAGTAACCTTATTTTTAAGTTGAAGCTCGGAGGCAATGCGATTCAAAGACTCCATCTCCGGACCATCGCCAACAAAAAGGCAACAAATATTCTGGAATTTTTCGGTAAGTTGCGCTACCGCCTGCATTAAATAGCGATGTCCCTTGCACGGAATCAGCCGGCCCACAAGGCCGATCACGAACCGCTCATCACCGCCCGCCTTTGCCTGCCGATTTTGGTTGTAAGAAGAAAATGGAGTAATATCGATTCCATTTGGAATAGTTGTAAGTTTTTGGTCTCTTACGCCAAATCTGCGGAGAGACATGGCGATAGGATCCGAGACAGTTATGACTTTTTGAAAACGCCTGAGGATCAGTCGATCGAGCGAATGATACAACCGCAGCGCAAAGCTTCGATCGGGCCAAGCCATATGACAAGTAGCCACAATAGGAACGCCAAGGCGCGAAGCTGCAAGCCAACCGTACATATTAGCCTTACAACCATGTGTATGTACGATGTCTATGCCATGTTTGTAGATCACATCTCTTATCTCGCCGACAGCCGCCGTGTCCATGCGTCCGCGGCAGGTAATAAGTTCCGAAACTAAGCCATTTTTATTCGAACGCTCTGCAATTTCAGTATTAGGTTTCTTAAGATTTCTAAATGCACCCACAATATTCCGGCATCCCTCCTCATTCGAAGCGGTTGCCAGATTCAAAAGCATGCTTTCAGCGCCATAAAACCGGCGCTGCTGATCAGATGCAAGATTCGAAGCGGCCGGTAAAGGTTCCTTCTTCGATCCCGCCATCCGCCAAAGTTTTCTGTACCGGGTCTCTCCAAGCGCCGCCCTGGCCATCGCTTTAGCTGCGGTCTTCAGGTGTCCTCTACGCTTCGGCCCCCCACTCAAGAGGCTTTCAAACGCCGCTGCGGATAGAGAGCGCGTCATCATCGTCCGCCCGGTCAGGCGAACACCAAACCTAAACACTTGGCGCTTAAGAGGCTCGGAGTTGTAAACGTCCTGATAGCCGAGGGCGCCGCACATTTTAAGCACCCGATCGTTCCAGCGCCCATGTGGAAAAGAAATACCAATAACTGGTATTCCGAGCGCATCTTCCAAAAATATTTTTGGAAGGCGGAGTTCGTCATATAGCTCCGAAGGACTACAGCAGGTCATCATCTTATGGGACCAGCCGTGCGCGTAGACCTCATGCCCCAGCGAAATCAAATCACGCAGTTGTGTCGTATTCATATAGGCCGGTTGGTTTCCCACCCAACTGGCAGTGACACAAAAAGCCGCTTTAATGCGGTACTTTTCGAGTAATGGCAGCGCATATCGATAATGCGAGATATGGCCGTCGTCGAAGGTAACCTTCACCGGAGCCTGCACCGCGGCGCGTTCCGCTAAAATTTCAAAATGCGATTCCAGTTGTTTGCAGGTCACGCTATAGATATACGGATGCTGCTCTGGTTCGACTTCGTGATATGCAATAACCAGCGAATATTCTCCAATAATCAGCTTTTTGCTTGAGCAGATCAAGACTTGCACGCTGTCTGCCAAAGCCACCGGCACCTTATGACCACCGTCAAACCGGGGTTACCGATAGTACGTCGCGTGGAACTTACAAAACCACTAGTCAAGCAAGACCCGTCGGGGTATACTGACAGAAACTGCGGCTGGTACTGATCGGACAGTACTGATTTCGCCTCCAATCGGAGGATCTTGAATGAGTAGTGTTTGTCCTTAAGTACAGAGTGAAACTTGGCGAGTAGAGTTACTTTTTTAGACTATCTGCGGGCATACTCTCGCTTAGATGTGCCCCTGACTCGAATTGATCTCAGATCGATGCTCAGGTCTGCGGGAGTGGGTAACCCATCATCAGCAGATCCACAAGCAAGTCACGCTGCCCCTCGTCTGTGCGTGTTGGGTCCTGCTCCGCATCGAACCGCACACACCGATCCGTAAACTTCTTCCACACCGAATCGCCGGGCGGGATACGGCACTGCATTTCAGCCTTGATGTGTGTCCGTTGAGAATCCTGCAGCGCAACGATCACTTCTGTTGCTGTAAAGTGACGCCGCTTTTGAAAGCATAAGGGGGTCGCCCCTTTCGGTTGTTCAACTTACGCTCCGTTTTACGAGACCTGTAAAACGCGGCGAGTAATTCACATTTGCTGTTTCAGTTTTATCGCTTGAAGGATTCGCACACCAGGTCCCTTCAAGACGAGAAGAGGCCATTTTTGTCTTTGTTTGACCGATTAGACCGATCAGGAGGTCGGATGTTGAAACCCAAGAAGTCGAGTTTTTTGTCCTATCGTGACGCACGATTCATTCCGGGCGTCTGCCTTATTACCTTCATGATGGGAACTGTTGTTTCGGTTGCGTCTGCACAACAGGTATCCTTATCGCTCCCATCCGGGAGCGCAGCGCCGGGCGGAAGTGTCACGCTAAATCTTGCCCTGGCAAATTCGGGCGGCAGCCAGCCGACCGCCGTGCAATGGAGCATGAGCTATCCGTCCGCCGATATTTCCAGTGTCAGTGTTGCAGCGGGATCGGCCGCCACAGCAGCATCCAAAACCGTGTCATGTAATACCAACTCCGGTAATGCAACTTGTATCGTGTCTGGAATGAACGATACGGCAATTGCATCGGGAGCCGTGGCAAGTATCACCTTTCAAATCCCTTCCGGTGCAACCGACAATTCCGCGACCGTTCAGGTATCCGGTTTGAGCGCCGCCGCCGACGATGGAACGAGCATTGCTGCAAGCGGCACCGGAAATTCAATTGCTATCAATAAGTCTTCGTCCGCAACACTGAGTGCGCTCTCCTGCTCACCAACCAATATCACTACGCCGGCATCCGCGACGTGCACTGTTTCGCTGACCGGAAGCGCTCCGTCCAGCGGAGTTTCCGTTGCGGTAAAAAGCAACAACTCGAACGTGACCGTTCCTTCTAGTGTGGCAATCGCAAGCGGCCAATCCAGCGCCGGTTTTACGGCGAAGACGGCTAGCGTTTCGAGCACCCAATCGGCCGTCATCACCGCTTCCGCAAACGGCGCAAGCAAAACTTCGACCCTTACCCTTTCGCCGCCGTCTCAGCCGGTTGTGTTGATCTCTACATTGGCGTGTACGCCCAGCAGCATCTATTCCGCTGGAAGCTCTTCCTGTACAGCAACGTTGAGCCAGACCTCCACTTCAAAGACAAGCGTATCGCTAAGCAGCAGCAATAAGCTGCTAACCGTGCCGTCCGGCATTTCTATTGCAGCCGGCTCGCTCTCCGCCAAATTCACTGCAACAGCGGGTACGATCAGCACCCAGCAGACGGCCGTCGTCACGGCCACCGGCCCGAACAACTCGCAGAAATTCACCGAGACTCTGCTCGCGAGCTCCGGATCGGGTGGTGGCAGCGGCACAATATCCATTTGGAAATCGAGCGCTGTGCCCGGAACGGTAAACGATCCTGATACGAATTCGGTGGAAGTCGGCGTCAAATTTACATCCGATGTGGCCGGGACGGTAAACGGCGTCCGGTTCTATAAAGGTTCCAAGAACACCGGAACCCATATCGGCCATTTGTGGACCAGCGGTGGCACGCTGCTTGCGTCGGTAACGTTTACGAATGAAACCGCGAGCGGCTGGCAACAGGCGATTTTCTCGAAGCCGGTCGCCATTACCGCCAATACGACGTACATCATTTCGTACTACTGCCCCGGCGGCCGCTATGCATCCGACAACGGATATTTCCAAAACTCGGGCGTGACGAATGGCCCGCTGCACGCACCGCAGAATACCTCAGGCCATTACAACGGTGTTTACCGCTATGGCTCGAGCAGCTTTCCGAACCAGAGCTGGGAGGCGAGCAATTACTGGGTGGACCTGGTGTTTACCCCGGCTCAGTAGGAGGCAGATATGAATACATCAGATACTTATTCATTGAAATTTAAAACCAGGCGTAGAGAAGCTGCAAGATATTTTTGCAAAGGGAAATTCATGAAAACACTATCTCTCTTAATAGCCGCCGCGTTCATCGCCGCTCTGCCGGCGGCGAGTCAGACGCCAGCGCCGCGAATCTTCTTTACGGATATTACAAGCGGTCCGGCAACCGGAGGCGAGGGCGGCGCCGGCGCTTATGTGACGATCTATGGCAACTTTTTTGGCACTTCGCCGGGCACCGTCACTATTGGCGGAGTAAAGGCGACAAACTACAAGCTATGGGGGACCGCTTGGCTTTGGTATCAGAAAATCGCGTTTCAGATTCCGTCGAATACGCCGCAAGGCGCGACGAATATCACTGTTACGACCGCGAACGGAACATCGAACTCGATGCCGTTTACGGTGCGAA
>DAISJE010000122.1:0-2597 GCA_036821665.1 Bryobacteraceae bacterium
GCTAGCCCACGACCTGGGCTGGAATGAGGCCGATTACGGCTGGGTGGTCTTCGCTTTTCAATGCGCCTATGCCGTGATGATGCCTGTTGCAGGCCGGTTTCTCGATTGGCTGGGAACGCGGCTTGGATACGCGCTAGCGGTGCTGGTGTGGAGTGTGGCAGCGATGTGCCACGCTTTGGCGCACAATTTGGTGCAATTCGCGATTGCGCGCTTCGCATTAGGGCTTGGCGAAGCGGCAAATTTTCCAGCAGCCATCAAAACCGTTGCGAACTGGTTTCCGAGGCGCGAGCGCGCTCTCGCAACCGGCATTTTCAACAGTGGAACAAACGTCGGAGCCTTAGTTGCTCCGCTGCTGGTTCCGTTCATTGCCGCGCATTTTGGCTGGCGCGCATCGTTTCTGGCGACTGGCGGACTTGACCTTCTTTGGATCATCGTGTGGCTCGCGACGTATCGCCGGCCGAGAGAGCAAAAGTGGCTTTCGGCAGAAGAACTGGCGCTTATCGAATCGGATCAGGAAACGGAGCCGCCACGCAGAATCCCGTATCTGACATTACTGCGAACGCGAGCGGCATGGGCTTTCCTGCTTGGCAAGTTCATGACCGATCCGGTCTGGTGGTTCTATCTTTTCTGGATTCCCGGATTCCTGAATCAGAAGTACCATCTGGATCTGACGCATCTGGGACCGCCGCTCATCACGATTTACTTATGCGCGGACATCGGTTCAATCGGCGGCGGCTGGCTGTCTTCGTGGCTGCTGAAGCGCGGATTCAGCGTCACCCGAGCGCGCAAAATTGCATTACTTACGTGCGCTTTGGCTGTCGTGCCGGTTTCCTGCGTGATGTTTACCGGAGGGAAGTTGTGGGCGGCAGTTGGATTGATCAGCCTGGCAGCATCAGCGCACCAAGGCTGGTCCGCCAATCTTTTCACGATTACGTCCGATACGTTTCCACGTTCCGCAGTGGGTTCCGTAGTGGGGCTGGGCGGTTTTGGAGGCGCGATCGGCGGCATGCTGGTCGCGCCTGCGGTTGGATACTGGCTGGACTTCTCGCATGAGAAGTATGGGCCACTGTTCATCATCGCCGGAGTGGCCTATTTATGCGCACTGCTGGTGATTCATTTGCTCCTGCCAAAGTTCAAGCAAGTAGAGGTGTGATTTTACTGCAGCGGCAATTCGCCGTTCTTCGGGCCTTCTTCGTCTTCGCTCTCCGGAATGCAGGAAGCAGCGGCGACCTGATCGCCGTCTTCCATTCGAACCAAACGCACGCCTTGTGTGGATCGCCCGGCTTGCCGGATCTCGCCGGACTCCAGCCGGATGATCTTGCCTTCCTTGGTGATGATCATTAAGTCGGTGTTCTCTTTCACCGAAAGCACGTCAACGACTTTACCGACCTTCGGCGTCGTCTTCATGTTGATGACGCCTTTGCGGCCTCGGCCTGTCAGTCGATAGTCTTCGAGAGGTGTGCGCTTACCGTATCCGTTTTCGGAAATCGAGAGGATCAAGCCTTCTTTCTCGACGACTAGCAAGCCCACCAGATAATCGCCTTCTTCCAGATCCATCGCGCGAACACCGCGAGCCTGACGACCCATGGCCCGGACTTCCTCTTCGTTGAACCGAATCGCCATACCTCTGTGCGACCCAAGGAAGATGAAGTTATCGCCGTTTGTAATTGTGGCTCCGAGGAGTTCATCGCCGTCATCAAGAGCAAGCGCAATGATGCCGCGCGACAACGGATTATCGAATTCCGTCAATTCGCACTTTTTGATTACGCCATGGCGCGTCACCATGACAATGAACTTGCCCGGCACAAATTCCTTGACCGGCAGAAACGCCTTTACACTCTCATCCGGCTGCAAATTGATGAGCCCGGAGATATGCTTTCCCTTCCCTGCCGTTCCCGCATCCGGGATCTCGTAAATTTTGAGCCAGTAAACACGGCCTTTGTTCGTAAAAATCAACAAATAAGCGTGCGTGGAGGCGATCACGAGATGTTCAACGACATCTTCCGATCGCGTGCCCATTCCAATGCGGCCCTTGCCGCCGCGCGATTGACGACGGTATGTATCGACTGAAGTACGCTTCAGATATCCGCCGCGCGATACCGTGACCGCGACGTCTTCCATCTGCACCAGATCTTCCAGACGGATCTCGCCGGTGTCTTCGATGATTTGCGTGCGGCGCTCATCGCCGAAGTCCTTTTGAACTTCTTTCAGTTCTTTAATAATCAGGGTCTTTAGGACCTTCTCGGATCCGAGAATTTCCGTATACTCGCCTATAAGCCGCTGGATTTCCGCTAACTCATCCAGGATCTTCTGCTGCTCCATCCCGGTGAGGCGCTGCAATTGTAGTTCAATGATGGCCTGCGACTGCCGTTCGGTGAATTCGAAGCGCGAGACCAGTCCTTCGCGCGCTTCCTTCGGAGTTTTCGCGGCCCGAATGAGCGCGATAACAGCGTCCAGATTATCGAGGGCCTTCTTGAAACCGATCAGCAGATGCTCACGTTCGCGAGCCTTGCGCAGCAAATAGTCGGTACGCCGTCGAACCACATCGGCGCGGTGTTCGATAAACCGCTTAATGATGGCGATGAGACCTAGCTCGC
>DAISJE010000122.1:2607-9826 GCA_036821665.1 Bryobacteraceae bacterium
GGCTGACCATTCACGATGGACAGCATGATGACGCCGAAATTCACCTGCATCTGCGTCTGCTTGTACAGGTTGTTCAGCACGACTTCCGCTTGCTCACCGCGCTTCAGGTCAAAAACAATCCGCATTCCATCGCGGTCGCTCTCATCGCGCGCGTCTGAAATTCCTTCCAGCTTCTTCTCCGCAACCAGCGCGGCCACGTGTTCGATCAGCCGGGCTTTGTTCACCTGAAACGGAAGCTCGGTGACGACAATTGATTCGCGGTCTTTACCTGTTTTTTCGCTCGCGGCCTTAGCGCGGATCTTGACACTTCCCCGCCCTTTGGAATAGTAATCAACAATCCCCTGACGGCCAAGAATAAACCCGCCGGTAGCAAAGTCAGGCCCGGGCACCAGCTCCAGAATCTTCGATAACGGGGTGTGTGGATCGTTTATCAACGCGATGGCAGCGTCGATGATCTCCTTCAGATTGTGCGACGGAATATTCGTCGCCATACCCACGGCGATGCCGGATGAACCATTAATCAGCAGGTTGGGAACACGGGTGGGAAGAACCTCGGGCTCGACTTCGCTGTCGTCATAGTTCGGACGGAAGTCGACCGTTTCTTTGTCGATATCTTCCAGCAGCGTCCCAGCTATTTTGGCAAGACGGGCTTCCGTGTACCGCATGGCCGCGGGCGGGTCGCCATCGACCGAGCCGAAGTTTCCCTGTCCATCGATCAGGGGATAGCGCATGGAAAATGGCTGTGCCATGCGCACCAAGGAATCATAAACCGGTGTGTCGCCGTGCGGATGATATTTTCCGAGTACTTCGCCGACGATTTTGGCGCACTTTCGCGTTGGGCGATTATAGTGCAGCCCCATCTCATGAAGGCCGTATAGGATTCGCCGGTGCACGGGTTTCAGACCGTCGCGGACGTCCGGCAAGGCGCGCCCTACGATCACGCTCATCGCGTAATCGAGGTACGAACGCTTCATTTCGTCTTCGATGTTGATGGGAATTAGGTTTTTGTTATCGCCGGACGGGAACAGAACCCCGCCGCTTGATCCGTCTTGATCGGGCAAAAGGAACTCCTGGAATTAGGGGAGAGCAACTCGCAAGTTGTTGCAAACGCGATAGCTTAGCCGTTGTGCTCGTATACTCATATTCTAACAGGTTTTGACTGGCAACCTAGGCTATCGTGCACGCATCTTTCCAAGTGCTATTCCCCTCGTTAAACTGGAGATATCCCGTTAATGCTTTCCATAGTCATCCCCATTCATAATGAGGAGCCGGCCATTCTGCCCCTTTATGACCGGTTAACCACAGTACTCGATAAGCTGCGCAGGCCATACGAGATTTTGTTTATCGACGATGCCTCTACGGACCGCAGCTTTGATCTGCTCTCGAATTTGGTTGAGACCGATAGTCACTTGAAGGTGATACGGCTGCGGCGAAATTTTGGGCAGACGGCCGCCTTGGCAGCCGGTTTTGACGAAGCCCAGGGTGATGTAGTGGTTTCGCTGGATGGCGATCTGCAGCACGAACCGGAAGATATTCCGCTGCTTCTCGAAAAGATTGACGAGGGCTATGACATTGCAAGCGGCTGGCGCAAAGACCGCGTAGACAATGCCGTCACACGGAAGATCCCTTCACGCATTGCAAATTGGATGATGAAGCGCGCCTCCGGCGTAGATCTCCGGGACTTCGGCACCACTTTCAAGGCATACCGTTCGGAAGTATTGAAAGACGTCAACCTCTACGGCGAACTGCATCGCTTCATTCCGGCTTTGGCCAGCTTTTACGGTGCGCGCATTGCCGAAGTACCTATTAAAAACGTGGAGCGCCCGAATGGGGCATCGCATTATGGGCTGGGCCGCATTTTCCGCGTGTTCTTCGATATTCTGACCATCAAGTTTCTATTGCGCTATCTGACCCGCCCTATGCATTTCTTCGGCAAATGGGGTTTAGCCGGCATAGGGATGGGCAGCCTGGTGCTGCTGTTTATGCTGATCAGAAAGATCGCCGGCCACGATATTCTTTCCGAGCATGGCCCGCTGCTGGTCGCCGGCGCGCTCCTCTGGCTTGCCGGACTCCTGATGTTCAGCACCGGCCTGATCGGAGAGGTTCTGATGCGTACTTATTTCGAAAGTCAGGGACGGCGAATCTACGCTATCCGCGAAGTACGAACCCGCAGTGAACAGATGGTCGATGGCGCGCGTTAACGAATACGCAGGCATCATTTTTGATTTCGGGGGCGTGCTGGTCGGGCATCAGACCGATGCCGATCAGGCAAAATTAGCCAAGCTGGCAGGAATACAGTCGGATCAATTCTCCGAACGGTATTGGTCGCACCGGCTCGATTACGATAAGGGGCTGCTATCGCGGGTTGAGTATTGGCAGAAGGTCGTTCGAAACGGAGGCGGCACTCTGCCATTAGACACAATTAGCCGCCTCGCTGATCTTGACAACAGAAGTTGGATGCATTTCGACCCACTCATGTGGGAATGGATCGAGCAACTTCGAAGCGCCGGTAAACCGATCGCAATCCTATCGAACATGCCGCGCGATCTCGGCGATGCGCTCAAAAAGACCGACAGGCTGCATCCATTCAATCAGGTCACGCTTTCGTACGAGCTAGGTTCCGCGAAACCGGAGCCGGCCATCTACGAGCATTGTTTGGCCAGTTTGGGCACACCTCCGAAGGACACACTTTTTTTGGACGACCGGATCGAGAACGTGCATGCGGCTGAGATGCTAGGCATCGCTGCGATTCATTTCACAAATCGCGATGAAGTGCTCTCGAAGCTGCGGAGTTAATTTTGGCGGCGGAAGCGGCGGCTAGCACCGAAGCCTGCTAGCATCAAGACTCCGGCGGCCAGCAATGTCAGGCTATCCGGTTCAGGCACACTCGATGGAGGCAGTTGGGCAGTGTTGGCGAACGTCCAATTGAGGATGTCGTGATTTTCCCATCCAGCGCCAGTCCCGGCTGTAAAGCCGACATAGGCGTTGTTCGTGCCGAGATAGCTCGCAATATTGATTGGATAGCTATTGATTGCGACGAAGTCCGACGATACTGACGGGTCGCGCAGGCTAACCGTAAGGTCAGAACCATCATAGCTCATGTTAACGGTCCACAAATGTCCATTCGACATGCAGCCGTCCGCCGACTGCGGATTCTGCGGCGGATTACCGTTTGCAAAACCGCAGGAGCCATTTCCGTAGACGTTTGCAAGCGCCGTGTTCGTGAGGTTGCCATCGGTATCGATCGACACGTGGTTGCTGCTATTCCCGTCGTTATCACCCAGGCCGAACCCGGCATTATTGTATGTATCGAACTCAATTGCTACGCTATTGGGAACACCTGCGTAACCCATACCGACACCACCGCTGCCCAGTCCGCTCGGACTCGCGGCCAGGACAAACGTGATTCCATCGGCCGGGTCCCATGCGCCCGGATCCGTGAACCGGAACTGAAATTGAGTGCTGAATGTCGCGCTGGCGCCAAGCGTAAACGCCGATGTACTGTAAACAGCTCCGCTCTGACTTCCGGTAGCGGGTGTGACCCGAAGTACCGTTCCATCGCTCGTAACAGCAGTGGCCGCATCGCCGACAAGCGTCAGTCCGGCAGTATTTGAAAAGCCGTTATAAGTGAACTGCGCGGCATTGGCGGCTGCCAGGCCGAATAAAGCCGCGCCGGCACACACAGCCGTCCTGAAAACCAAGCTAGTGCGCATTCCAATTCCTCCCTTTGGTTTGCGTCACGAGTATAGGAGGTAATCGAACGACCGTCCAAGTTCGTTCTGTACTGGTTTAGTACTTCGCGGCGAAGTTGCCTGTCGAGCTAATAACGGACGGCTGACTGCTCACTGCTATCTTCAGCATTGAATGATTGCGCGTTATACACGCCCCGAAATGGGCGCCATCTGGAGTGATCTGCATAAATATGAAAGCTGGCTGGAGGTAGAGCTTGCCGCGGCGGAGGCGCTCGCAGAATTGGGCGAAGTTCCAATGGATGCCGCTAAAGCTCTGCGCGCCCATGCCGCGTTCGAATTGAGCCGGGTGCAAGCCATCGAGTGGGAAGTGCGCCACGACGTAATCGCCTTCACCACCGCAGTCGCCGAAACCATGAAGGCGAAGGGCGTGGGAGAAGCCTCGCGCTGGCTGCACTACGGGTTGACCTCAAACGATGTAGTCGATACCGCGCAAGGTTTGCAGATCCGCGATGCCTCCCGCCTCATCGCCGCCGGTCTGGATACTCTCTCGGAGGCGCTCAAAAAACTCGCCTTTGAGCATAAGCAAACGGTGCAGATCGGCCGCACACACGGCATGCACGCCGAGCCCATCACATTCGGATTGAAAGCCGCGCTCTGGTGGGATGAGATCAACAGGCATCGTCAACGCTTTGCAGCAGCGGCGGAAGAGATCCGTGTCGGCAAAATCTCCGGCGCAGTCGGAACCTTTGCGCATATCGGTCCGGAAGCAGAAGAAAAAATATGCGCTCGTTTGGGGCTCAAAGCCGCGCCCGTCACTTCGCAAGTCCTTTCACGGGATCTGCATGCGAATTACATTGCTACGCTGGCCGGAATTGCCTCCAGTCTGGACAAAATCGCCTTGGAAATCCGCCATCTGGAGCGAACGGAAGTGCGCGAGGCCGAAGAACCGTTCGCGGCCGGCCAAAAAGGTTCCTCCGCCATGCCCCACAAGCGCAATCCGGTCACCTGTGAGCAAATCTGCGGCCTCGCCCGCGTCGTCCGGTCAAATGCCCAAGCGGCTTTCGAAAATGTAGCCCTTTGGCATGAACGCGACATTTCACATTCGTCGGTGGAGCGCGTAATTTTACCGGATTCCACAATACTTATTGACTATTTGCTTGCCAAAACCATTTGGCTGATTTCGGGCTTACGTGTCAATGCCGACCGGATGGCGCGCAATCTCCACATGACTAAGGGGCTCATTTTCTCTGGGCAGCTTTTATTGGATTTAACTGCGGCTGGAATGCTACGGGAAGAGGCGTATCGCCTGGTACAGCAGCACGCGATGGAGGCATGGGAAAGCGAAGGTAATTTTCGTGCAGCCGTGGAAACGGACCCGCATATTCAGCAATATATGGGAAAGGAGCAGCTGAATAATACATTTTCATTAGAACGGCAGCTCCGCAATGTCGATAGAGTTTTTAAGCGGGTGTTTGGCGGCTAACTGGTTCGCAATGTGAAATTTCTATGTGGATTTTTCGAAATTTCGTTTAAACTGGTCATGCCTATATTCGCAAGGTCGCTGTCGAAGCAAGCGATGGGCCAAAGGGTGCGAGAATGCAAGCGGATGCGCGGAAATCACCTGGCAGGGAGTTCGAATTGGCTCGAGTGCTTCTGGTGGACGACGATCTCACCTCGCGGCTAACCCTGAAGACGGTGCTTGAGGCGGGTGGATATTTTGTAGACGCGGCGGCCTCCGCCGCCGAGGCGGTCGGCAAGCTTGACCGCCAGCAATATGAGCTCGTTTTGAGCGATCTCCAGATGGAATCGCCCCGAGCCGGCCTGAAAGTGCTGGCGCATGCCCGGCTGATGGATTACAAGCCGGCCACAGCCATTCTGACGACCTATCAAAATAAACGGCCGAAGGCGCGCCGCCCGATATTAATAGAGCCCGAAGATTTACCAGGACTCCTCAGCAAAGTTGCCGACTTGATCAGCCAGCGAGCCGCGCGGATTGTCGAAAAACAGATGCGGCAAACGGTCTAGCCAGCCGCTTTCTCGCGCAACCATCCAATCCGCTCGATTACGTTCTCAAAGGCTTCCAGCGCATCCCGAAAAAAATGATCTTCGGCTGGTACCCAATCCAGATGTTTCGGCTCCGGAAGAGTTTTAAAAAAGTCGGTTAAATCAGCCGTGGGACCGAACTCGTCGTTTGTGCTTTGCACAAAATACTTGGGAATATGTACGTGATAAACAAACTCGCGCTCGGCGACGCGAGTCGGAAATCCAGCCGCAATTACCCGGCCGATGGCGCTTTCCTGCGATGCCAGCCGGAGCGCTACACGCGATCCGAATGAGAAGCCGCCCAGGAGCACGGGTAACCCGGGATACCGGCGTTGCAGTTCGCGCAATGCGACGCGCGCGTCTTCTGTTTCGCCGATACCCCCGTCGTAAGTTCCTTGACTGAGGTTCACACCACGATAGTTAAAGCGCAACACTACGCAGCCGCTTTTTCGTAAGCCGCGAGCGATACGATAAACCACTTTGTTATGCATCGTACCCCCGTGCTGCGGGTGCGGGTGGCAAACGACAGCAGCCTCTAGCGGAGCACCGTGTTCGGGCTCCTCCAGTAGAGCTTCGAGCTTGCCGGCCGGTCCGGACAGGAACAGCGTCTCAATACGCCGCGGCATCAGTTCGATCGGTAATTGGTGAACTGCATGTCGATGCCGAAATCCTTCGCTTTCAGCAGAGCGATCACCTGCTGCAGTGTGTCCCGGTCCTTTCCGCTTACGCGTACGACGTCGCCCTGAATGCTCGCCTGGACTTTCAGCTTGCTGTCCTTGATCGTCTTGACGATGTCCTTCGCCTTTTCGCCGGGAATGCCCTGCTGCAGCGTAATCTCCTGCCGCACGCTGCCATGCGAGGCGTGAGTGATGGTTCCGTATTGCAAGCCTTTCAACGGAACGTTGCGTTTGACGAGCTTCTGGCCCAGAATTTCGGTCACGGCCTTGAGCTTGTATTCGTCCGAGCTGGCGAGCAAAATTTTGTGTTCTTTTTCGTTCAACTCTACAGACGATTTGCTGTCTTTCAGGTCGTAGCGCGTTTGGACTTCTTTTGAGGTCTGCTGAATCGCGTTTAAGACTTCGTTCAAATCGATTTTTGAGGCGATATCGAAGGTATTTTCCGGCATGCGTCACTTCTATGGTACTGGGCGCGCGGACACAGTAGCAGCGCGGAATTGAGCAACGATCGGAGTATGATCCGCAGGTTTCTCCAGCGCTCGCGGACCTTTGTCGATTTCGCAAGTTTCCAGCCGCTGCGCGAGATCAGCCGAGAGCAAGAAGTGATCGATTCGAATGCCGCGGTTGTACTCAAACGCTTTTCGGAAGTAATCCCAGAACGTAAAGTAGCCGCCCTGCCCCGGATGCAAGGCTCGAAATGCGTCGATGTAGCCGAGATCGAGTAAGGCGCGATAGCGAGCGCGCGGCTCGGGTTGAAACAAGGCGTCGTGCATCCAGGAAGCAGGTTTGTGGCAGTCGATGTCTTCC
>DAISJE010000123.1:0-9782 GCA_036821665.1 Bryobacteraceae bacterium
TGCAGGACTGTCACCAAAGCGGCCGACCAGAGCGCCACGGCCGGCTTCGTTCACCGGAAACTGCATCAGCAGATCTTTCCAACCGCGTTTCAGACCATCGGGCCCGGCTGTCTGGGGCCCATAGCTGATGCTTCCGGTCGCCGTAAAAGCCAAAGCATCGCCCGCGTTCAGATCGATTCCGGTATCCGTCCAGGTCTGGCTGGCGCTGACGTCAATCTCTTTCCTGTCGGCCGCAAGTGCTGTACTCGCGAGAGCCGCGCAGAGGAAAAAAGCACGGGCGGCGACCATGGTTTCAATGTCTAAGCCCAAAATCTAAGCGTGCAGTTCTTTTAGTGTCTTGCCGACCGGTCCCGGCCCGAAGTCTATCTTGGCTTCCTTAATACTGAGTCCCACGACTTCAATACGGTTGAGATCCGTCGTGCCGATGCCGACGGCCTCAGCGAGCTTGAGAGTATTGTCGCCACGGATGAACGGCGACGATCCGCGATCGGCTCTGGGATCGTAGCTCATAACCCCCATGCCAACGGAATCGACGCAGACCGGATTGCGTCCTACGATGATAACGCCGGGAGTCATTTTCTCGACGCCTCCGGGCAGCCAGGGCCCTTCCCCGCCCCGGACGGTTTCCACCCCGTCCACAATGGCAAGATCGATGGGACGTATGCTCACCTGGTCGACGACGATGCGCGGGACGCGATAGCCGGGATCGCGCGGAGAATCGGGATGCAGTTCCGCATCCACGCCGGCCGGCGCTTTTGTTTTCCCCTGGTGCAGCACGGCGCCACGTTCCTTCGTGGGGTGCTCGTTCCCATCCGGACCGCAATCACCGCCGTACAAAGAGCAGGGCGTGTCACCGAAATTATTCTTCATAGACATCGTTACGCCTGCTATCCAGTGATTCTTCAGTTTGGAAAGCGAGGCATAGACATCGCAATCGACAAACGCCTGGTTCAGGTGATACGCAGGGTACATGTAGCCGCCCCACGGCACCTTGAGCCGGACGTATTGTTTGTATTTGCCTAGATTCTGAACGTTTTCCCAATCGACTTTGGTGCCCATATTGTTTACGGCATTCACGTCGATGCCGTAACGTGCCCATAAGCTGAGATCTTCAGTGGCGGGAAAGAAGCTCTCGATGATGCGGACGCGCTTGGCGCCAGCTTTCGCGAGCAGATAGACGGTGTTCGCTACCGTTTCACCGTTGGTGCGATACGGAAGATCCGGAGTCAAAGGAAAATTCTTCGGATTCCCGGTGAGGTTCAGTTTCAGGCCCACGGTTTTTCCGCGGACGAGCCGCTCAATCCCGCCGATCTTATCGAAAGCTGTCGCGAGCTTCGGACGGAAATCGTTGTAATTGCGGCAGCGCACGATGGCCACTGTGCTCGCAGGCGCACTCGCCTTAGTAAGCGCAGGTAGACCAAGAGCAGCAACGGCGCCTGTGCCAGCCGCTAACAATTCGCGACGAGTTAAACCGGTTCCAGAGATATCTCGCTTCATATGGCTCCCTCTTTCGATACTACTGCTGGTCTCCCTTGCGTTCCAGTTAATAGCGCTAGCATCGAAACCTTGCAACGGCGGAATCTTGGTAGCGAGCAGCAGCGCTCTCGCTGAACTCGCGCTAAGCCGACAGGGAAAACACTCTTTTGTAAGAGAGCCAACGCCAATACCTCTCTAACTGACCGCTCGCAAAGAACTTACCTTAAAACGATTGACTTACTTCCAATTGCGCGACATAATCCGCTCAATCATCATGGATGACTCCGACAAGAAGGCACCTTCGACCAACGCCCCGAACGAATCATGGGTTGAACGGCTGGGGGCAGGGACAAGCAAGACTCCTCCAGGAGTAACCAGCTACGTCGGCCTGCTAAGGCAGAGTCCGGGCGATCCAACGTTGTATGAGCTCTACCGAACGCTCGATATGAGTTCTTGCCTGCATATCGGAAAGACGGATGTTGTCCATATTGATGAGCTCGCCGCGGACAAGTCACCATTCGGGAGCTTGGGAGGATCGAGAGTTTTTGTTCGGCGCGGGGCAAAAATCGTATCGGTAAAGACAAAGACGAGCACGTTCGAGGCCGGCTCCGGGGATTTCGATCTTGACATTCGTCTTGGCCGCAAAGTTCCTTCGGCGTCGAGCGGCACTTTGGAGTGCGCGCCTACAATTCCCGATACAGGTTGTGGGGATGCGTGCGAGAACCAGCCACCATTCTCGGATCCCGATGTAGGCCCCTGTCACACCCTCAACACTATGTGTGGGTGTACTAATCAATGCACACTCGAGACTTGCGGATGTCCTCCAACCGGCCAGCCCACATGTCAATGCAATCAGCCGACGCGCACCAATTGTCCTCAAACTTGCATAATTACCAACTGCGGGACGTGTGAGACATGCGCGACAAACTGCGGCACTTGCCAAACATGCGCAACGAATTGTGGAACATGTCAAACTTGTGCAACGAACTGCGGAACATGCCACACGGACTGCGGAACGTGCCAGGCTCACACGTGCGCCACGAAGTGTGGCCAAGAAACGTGTGTGGCTTGCACACATGTCGTCACGCGCTGCCCGGGACGCTGCCAGGTACCGTAGTGGATTGAGGCAAGGGAAACTGTCGGCAGCAGTACAAAGCGGTCTGTCAACGGCGGCTATCGAAGCGGCCAGGCACGTGGCAGAGAAGCTGAGAACTCCGGGGAACGCGGAAAAGGCGGCGGCACTGGCTGCCTCGCAGTCCGAATTTCCGCAGTTATCGCATTGGAGTCCGCCGGGCATTGCGCAAGGCAACGCAGGTTTATGCCTGCTGTGGGCTTATCTGGATTCCTGTTTTCCGACCGAACGCTGGGATCTGGTAGGCAAGACACACCTGGAACTTGCCGTTACAGGCGCCGAGACCTCACCAGTATGGGGTTCCGGCTTATTTTCCGGTACCGCCGGATTGGAATTTGCAGCCATTACCTTGTCGCGTGAAGGAACTCGATATTGCCGACTTCTCGCTTCGCTCGACGAGAGCATAACAACGGAGGTTATGCCCGCCGCCGCACGCTTACGCGAAGCCCTGGGCATATCGACTGGGGACTTCGACGTGATCTCCGGACTGAGCGGAATCGGAGCCTGCCTTCTTGCCCGATACCGCGAAGCCTCGGTTCAGGTTGCGCTTGCGAACATTACGGACGCGCTCATATCGCTGGTAATGCGGAGCGAATCACCACCGGCATGGCACACGCCCGCAGGCTTTTTGTATGATGAAGCGGCCAGGCAAACCTATCCCCACGGAAATCTCAACTGCGGTTTGGCTCATGGCCTCCCCGGCGTTCTAGCGTATCTGGCCCTCGCCCGCAAAACGGGAGTCTGCCACGTCTCAAGGGAGAGGCTCGATGATGCGATCATAACGGCCGCAGATTGGCTCTGCCGGAACCGTGCTGACGACGACTGGGGCGTAAACTGGCCCACGGTGGTAGCACTTGCCGCGACCGGGACACCAGACGATGCGACATCAAGCACGCCGAGCCGTAGCGCTTGGTGCTACGGAGCCCCGGGTGTCGCAAGATCGTTATGGCTGGCAGGCGAAGCCGTCGGACGTCCGGACTATTGCGAGCTTGCTGTTTCCGCAATGGAGGGTGTTTTTCGTCGGCCGGTAAAGGCGCGAATGATCGATTCGCCCTCCTTTTGTCATGGAGTGGCCGGGTTGCTTGCAATTACACTCCGGTTCGCAAGAGATACGGGCTCACCCACGTTAGCGGCGGAATCAGAGAATCTGACCCGGCAAATTCTCGATGCATATCGGCCTGAATCTTTACTCGGCTTCCGGAATCTCGAATACCGCAATAATGAAACGGACCAACCTGGTCTCCTGGACGGTGCGGCCGGCGTAGCAATCGTCTTGCTTTCCGCCGCAACAGGTATCGAGCCGTATTGGGACCGGGTGTTTCTTTTGTCTTAGCAGGGCATGGCTAATTCCGCGGCCGAGGCACTCCTTTATCAAGCGACGGATTTCGCGATCGTGCGAACTCCATTGCTTCCCGTACAAGCTTTTGAAACCTTGAATTCGGCGGACCGTCAACGTGCTCTGCTGAATGATCCGCGAGTGCGCAAGGCGGTTGCGGTTGGGAGTCTATCACTCTTTCATGCTCTTCAAAAGTTCGAGCAGGGCGATCTGAAACGCAAGGATGAGGAGAAGCTCCTGGCAAAGCTGCTGCGTTATCAGATCCGCATGGCGACACGGCCTACACCTTACGGTCTCTTCGCCGGATGCGCTATCGCGCATTTTGGGGACCGAACAGACCTTACTGTCCGTACAACGCCGGCGCATTCCTGCACACGACCCGATATGGCGTGGTTGATGAACTTCGTCGCGGAAGCCGAATCCGACCCGGTAATAAGGAGAGAACTCCGCCTCATCGTCAATCCTTTGATTGAGCTGAAAGGAGGCCGCGTTTCGCTCACCGCGCGGATGCCGGGGAAAAAGGATTTCCAAAGCCACTCTGTATCGATCCGCACAACGCCCCCTGTTATCAAAACCCTGGAGTTGGCGAGGACGTGGATCGCATACGTCGATCTTTTCGCTGCTCTCGAGCATTCCTTCCCGTCAGCAACGCCGCGGAAAATCGAGGGGCTTCTCGAAGATTTGCAGGAACAAACGATTCTTCTGACGGATTTGCGTCCACCGCTGACGATCGATAGCCCCGCGCATTATGTATTGAATCGCTTGCGAGACATTCCCGCGGCCTTCACCCTAACGGAGAAGCTCGAAGCACTCCTCGCGGCCGCCTGTCGATGGGATCGGACGCCACAAACGGAAATTCTCCAAAACTTTCGAGCGCTTCTGAAAACGGTCGATTGCCCTGAGGACGGGTCCAAAGAATTACCGTTCCAGGTCGACATGGCCATCGAGATCAATGGCGTCGTCAATTCGATGGTTGCGATGGAGGCTGCGCGCGCGGCTGATTTATTGCTGCGGCTCTCTCCTTCTCCCCGAGGCCTATCGTCGCTCGCGGCATACCGCAGTGCATTCGTGTCGCGATATGGATATGAGCGCGAGGTCCCCTTACTGGAGTTGCTGGACCCAACGCAAGGTTTGGGGCCGGTATCGACGCAAGGACATGCCTTCACGGGGCCGGATCAGGCCGTGGCCGCAACCCGCAACCGCACACTTACCGCTCTTGCCTGTACCGCGCTTCACGAGCGGCAAACCGTGCTGTTGCTTGACGAGAAAACCACCGCCAAGCTTGAAACTTGCAAACCAACGGCGGAGAACGTTCCCGTCTCTCTGGACATCAATTTGCTAATCGCGGCAAAATCAGCCGCCGCCGTCGACAAAGGTGAGTTCACGGCCGTGATCGGGCCGAATTTGGGTGGCTGGCAAGCCTGCCGCAACTTTGGACGGTTTGCCCATCTGCTGCCTGACAACGATGGCGCAACATTCTTGAGGCGTTCTGCCCGTTTAGAGGAGACGAGCCATTTTCAGGACCATCTGTGGGCAGAAATTGTATACCTCCCTTCTAACGTCCGCTCCGCGAACGTCGCCGTCCGGCCCGCGGCGCGGTGTCACGAAGTGTTCCTGGGTGTAACGCCGGGTGTGCCGGAAGAATGCGTGATCCCGCTGGAAGATCTCGTGGTTGGAGTAGCAGAGAACCGCTTTTACGTTCGCTCCCAAAAACGTGGAAAGCGAATCCGTTTTGTCTCGGGCCACATGCTGAACCATCGGGGCGCCCCAGCGGTGGTTCAATTTCTTGCCGAAGTGGCGTTCGACGGGCTCATAACGTTCAACTCATTCGATTGGGGGCCGGCGGAAGCGTTTCCATTTCTGCCGCGTGTTCAGATAGGGCGCATTGTACTCCGTCCGGCTGAGTGGAAGCTTGCAAAAAATGAGGTTGCTTCGCAAAGGCCCGAAGCATTTCAAGAATGGCGAGCAGCCTGGAACGTTCCGAGGCATGTTTGCCTTGCCGTGGGCGATAACAGGTTAATTCTCGATCTGGAATGTCCGGCTCATGTCCGGCAAATTCTGTCCGATCTCGGAAAGCTACCCGAGGGACACTCCATTCTCCTCCAAGAAGTCGTTCCGGCACTCGGCGATGCGTGGCTCGAGGGTCCGGAAGGCCACTACTACAGTGAACTCATCGTGCCATTAGTTCTACGACCGGTCGACCGCCCAGGCGAGGGCACGAATGCCGACGGATGGCGTAATCCGCCGGGTACTTTAGAATGCGCGACTCCGGGCTGTTTACTGGTCCGAAGCTGCCCGCCCGGCAGCGATTGGCTCTTTGCCAAACTTTATTGCTCTGCTGCGTGCGAGGACGAATTGATCTCCGAGCGACTCCTGCCGCTTGCCGAGAACGCCCTTGCTGCGGGGCTTGCAGACTCCTGGTTTTTCATCCGCTATGCAGACCCAGAGAGACATATACGCCTGCGTTTTCACGGCGAAGAAGACCGGTTAGCAGACCAACTATTCGGTCAAATTGGCCAGTGGGGAAAAGAAATGCTCGCCGATGGGCTTTGCACACGAGTCGTCATAGACACCTACGACCGCGAACTCGAACGGTTCGGCGGCCCAGAAGGAATGTTGTTGGCGGAAAGGATCTTTCACGCAGACAGCCGTTTTGCGGCGGCAGTCGTACGCGTGCTGCGTTCTAAAGAGTGGGAAGATGCCGATCGCCGCCTCGCGTTGTCAGCGTTGTCGCTCGACGACCTATTTCGAATCACCCGCTACACCGAACTGGAGCGCCTCGATTGGTACAAGCAGGAGACGAGCGAGCGGCCATACGATGCTGGAACGGAGTACAGGCGGTTTAAGACTCTTCTTCGAGCTGCCCTTGGGAATCAAACATCGTGGCTGTCTGGAATGCCGTTTGGGGATTTTATCGAGGCGGCACTCATCCGCCGGGCCGCAGACCTGTCGGAGACCTCAACTCGTCTTTTGCAACTTTCGCGTGAACATCGGCTTACTATACCGGTCGCGAAGCTCTTCGCCTCATATGCTCATCTTCATCTGAATCGGATGGGGGCAGCGAACGCCGAGAGAATGCTGTTTAATCTGCTGTTCCGGACAAGAGCCAGCCTAAAGAACTCCCCGCTCAAGTCTTAGCGACGCTATGAAAATGTTCGTGTAGGCGAACGACTACCCCGGGTTACCAGTTCGTGACCGATCCGTCGGGGCGCTCATAAATGGGCGTTACGCGGTAGCGGTCCTTCTCGGTAATTTCCGCAACCAAGTGTAAGGGCTTCGTATCCAGTGTGACGCCCAAACCCGGGCGGCGATTCGGATACATTTTGCCCTTACGAAAATCGAAGCACTCCGGCAAGTGCGGCTGAACCTCGGGCGTTTCGCCCACCATCTCCATCATCACGGGACCTGAGAATACACCGCAGGCATGCACAAGGGCCGCCTCGGAGACGGGTCCCGTAAAGTGCGGGATTAAGCCGACGTAGTGCGTCTCGCAGAGCGCTTGAATTTTCATGTATTCGGTGATGCCGCCCACGTTCGGCAGAGTCATGCGGGAGTAATCGATGAGCTGCTGCTCGATCAGCTCATTGGTGTCCCACTTCGAGCCGAACTGCTCGCCCACCGCGATCGGAACCTTGACCTTTTGGCGCAGCTCGCGGTACACGCCGGAATTTTCAGAACGAATCAAGTCTTCTGCAAAGTAAGGCTCCAGAGGTTCAATCAGAGTGCTCAGGCGCACCGCATCCGGGGGATCGAGCCGCGTGTGATAATCGATGGACCAATCGCCATCTTTGCCGACTCCTTCACGAATCTGAATGCACTGCTCGTGTGTGCGGTGTACTACTTCATGCGAGTTAAAGCCCTGCCCCTTCAGCGCATCGACTACCGAAGTGCGATAGGCGCGGAATCCCGCTTCGATGCATGCCTGGGCCGATTCACGAGGCGATCCCTTGTCGGGGAAACCGGTTGAATAACATTCGATGTGGTCGCGCGAAAAGCCGCCGAGGAGATCGTAAACGGGCACGCCCTGCGCTTTCCCTTTGATGTCCCAAAGAGCAAGATCAAGCGCACCCAGAGCGTCGAGCTTTTCGCGTCCAGCCGGATAAAAGTACCCGCGAAACATGATCTGCCACAGCCGGTCGATTCGCGACGGATCTTCTCCGACAATCATCGCCGCGCATTGTTGGACGGTATCGGGCGAACCACCTTCACCGATGCCCGTAATTCCGGCATCGGTTTCAATCGTCACAATATGGAAGCTCTGATTGAAAATCGGACGCGACTTGGGGTTGTGATAGAAGCGAATGCGCGTGATTTTCATGGGGCCGGCGCTCTTCTCCGGGGCTGCCTGCATTAGATGCGCAGGCAGCATAGCCGCCGCTACCGGTAGTCCCGCGCCTTTCAGGAATGTTCTGCGTCGCACGATTGTAAAGTGTATCGCGGTTTGCCGCTCAGAACACCTGTACCGGCTCACGCACGATGAGTCGCCCCTCGGTCGCGTTCTCTACATCCTGAACGGTCAGGCCATTTGCAATTTCTTTTAGTATCAGGCCTGCCGGGGTCACATCGATGACAGCCATCTCGGTGATAATCATGCTCACGACTTTCAAACCGGTTATTGGAAGGGTGCATTTTTTTAGAATTTTCGGCGCACCGGTTTTCGTTGTGTGCTCCATCGTGACGATAACCCGGCGTGCACTGGCGACCAGATCCATGGCGCCGCCCATACCCTTTACGATTTTTCCGGGCACCATCCAGTTAGCGAGATTCCCTTCCTCGTCCACTTCCATCGCGCCCAGGATGCTCAGGTCGATATGACCGCCGCGAATCATCGCAAAGGAATCTGCGCTGGAGAAATAAGCCGTGCCCCGAAGCTCCGTCACCGTCTCTTTACCCGCGTTGATTAGATCCGGGTCTTCGAAGCCTTCTATCGGATACGGTCCAACACCCAACATTCCGTTTTCCGATTGCAGAATGACTTCAATGCCGGGGGGCACATAATTCGCCACGAGAGTCGGCATACCGATGCCGAGGTTCACGTAAAATCCATCGCGCAGTTCGCGGGCAGCGCGCTTCACAATGCGCTCGCGCTTATCGATTTCGCTCACTTTAGTTCCGCCGGAGCGTTCTGCGCTCAATGCGCCTCCCATATTTTTCGCCTTTGATAATGCGTTTGACATAGACACCCGGAGTAATGATGCTGTCGGGATTTAATTCGCCCGGTTCAACCAGTTCTTCCACTTCGGCAATAGTGATTTTCGCAGCGGTCGCCATCATTGGATTGAAATTCCGGGCGGTTTTACGATAGACGAGATTGCCAAGCCTGTCGCCGCGCCAGGCGCGCACAAATGCAAAGTCCGCCGTGAGGCCGCGTTCCATCAGGTAGGAGCGACCGTTAAACTCGCGCACTTCCTTCCCCTCGGCAACACTGGTTCCTACGCCTGCAGGTGTGTAGAAGGCCGGTATTCCAGCACCTCCAGCGCGAATTCTTTCGGCTAATGTACCCTGCGGGATCAGCGTGACGCTCAGTTTGCCTCCCAAAAGCAACGATTCAAGCAGCCGGTTCTCTCCAACATAGCTGCCAACGTGAGAGGCAATCATTCCCGCTTCCAGCAATAGCCCCATGCCGTAGCCATCGATCCCCAAGTTGTTACTGATGGTGTGAAGGTTCTTCACGCCCTTGCGGACGAGAGCAGCAATCAGGTTTTCGGGATTTCCACAAAGGCCGAAGCCGCCGAGCATGATGGTCGCGCCATCGGGAATATCCGCAACCGCTTCATCCGCGTTGGCCATTACTTTGTTCACACCCATCGCCTCCGAGGGAACCGTGTAGGTGACACC
>DAISJE010000124.1:0-9774 GCA_036821665.1 Bryobacteraceae bacterium
ATAGGACGGATGTGTAAGCGTAGTAATACGTTGAGCTGACCGTTACTAATAGCTCGTTTGGCTTGACCATAAAATTTAACTCTGCGGTTTGAGAAAAGCGATCAGCAGTCAGCGATCAGCACTCAGCTTAAAAGGCTGACGGCTGAAAGCTAATGGCTGACAGCTAGTTGCCTGTCAATAACTATCAATCCCGATTTCTGAGCCGCGACCAACGGGAGCGGTCTCATAACGAGTTTCGGGTGATCACAGCGAGAGGGTCCCACCCGTTCCCATCCCGAACACGGAAGTTAAGCCTCTCAGCCCCGATGGTACTGCATGCGCGAGTGTGTGGGAGAGTAGGAAGTCGCCCGATTAAATTACGAGGGTACAAGCCTTTAGAGCCGTTGTGCCCGGTTTAAACCAATAGAACCCCGGAATGTGTTAATTACATTCCGGGGTTTTCGTCTATGGGGAAGAACCGTTACACTCCCTATGGACTTGCTGAAGATGATTGCCGAGTTAGAAGCTGAGCGGAGCCGGCTCGACCACGCCATTATCGCGCTGGAACGGCTTTCCGCCGGAAAAGCACGCCGTCGGGGTCGTCCTCCGCGCTGGTTAGCGGACGAGATCCAGCGCATGGCGCGCGAAGAAAGCGTAGAAGCACCAAATCATCGCACTACGGCGGCCGGCGAATCGGCTTAAATACTGCTTATCAACGTACGCCGCTCGATAAGGCTAGCTGATCGTCACATACCGCAGACCGGCGCGGGTCAGCTTTTCTCTATCGAGCGCATGCCGCCCATCCAGCACGAACGCGTTTCGCATCTTTTGAGCAATTAATTCCCACTCAAGATCGCGATAGTCGTTCCATTCCGTGACGAGCACCAGGGCATCGCAGCCATCCGCGACTTCGCAGGCATTCGGGCAAAGGTGCACGCCCATCGCCCCATGCTCGCGGTCAAAGCGCTCAAGGGCAATCGGATCATGTGCTTTTACCCGTACACCGCGATCAATTAGCTTTTGGGCGATCTCGATGGCTGGGGACTCCCGCAGATCATCCGTGTTTGGTTTAAATGCGAGGCCCAGCAAACCGATCGTGCGCCCCTTCAGAATTTTCAATTCCTGCAGCAGTTTCTCTACGACGCGGTCCCGCTGCCGCGAGTTGACCTTGCGTGCAGCTTCCACGATCGGCAGATGCAGACCGTACTCTCCGGCTGTTGCCACCAGTGCCGCGGTGTCTTTTCCGAAGCAGGATCCTCCCCAACCAATGCCGGCGCTCAGAAAACGAGGGCCAATGCGCGAATCCAATCCGATTCCGCGCCCTACTTCAGCGATATTGGCGCCGACTCGTTCAGCTAAGAGACCGATTTCGTTGATAAAGCTGATCTTCAGCGCGAGGAAGGCGTTAGCCGCATATTTGATTAGCTCGGCCGAAGCTAAATCCGTGGACACCAGAGGAACCGCAACGACGTCCTCCGGCCGCGGCAAAAAAGTTGGCGCGGGGAAGGTTTGATCGAGGATCGGGCGATAGAGGGAGTAAAGCACTTCCAATGCTCGTGGCTGGTCGGCGCCAATGACGATCCGATCGGGGTAAAGGCTATCGTGCAAGGCCGTACCCTCTCGCAGAAATTCGGGGTTGGACGCAACTGCGAAATCCGGGCTGGGCCCATCGGCGTGATGTTCTCCCGAATCGCGCAATAACGATTCGACCCAGTTACCGCTTCCGATCGGCACCGTTGATTTATTCACCACTACGGTGAACTCAGAGCTCATATGCTGACCTACACAACGCGCAGCCTGAGACAAATACTCCAAATTTGGCGCGCCGGACGGTGTGGGCGGCGTTCCTACGGCGATGAATACTACTTCCGCCTTCGGTATTGCCTCGGGATAGCTCGTCGTGAATTTAAGATTAGGGCGTGCTTCCTCGATCAATTCATCGAGATTAGGCTCGTAAATTGGGATCTTGCCCGCTCGCAAGGCGGCGATTTTTGATTCATCCGTATCCAGGCAGGTGACCGAATGACCTAAAAATGCCAGACAGACTCCTGTGGTGAGGCCGACGTATCCCGTTCCGATAATCGCTACATTCATAAGAAATCAGGTCCAGACAGCAATGCGTATGATAACGCGACGGAGCAGTTTTAAGCTCGGGGGCGGTTGAGCAGAGACGCGTGAGACAATGCGGAAGTGATTGAAACGATTCGCGCAACGGCATCGGCCGCGCGTGCAAAAGCAGTTATCTTCGATTTCGATGGCACGCTTTCATTGATTCGTTCCGGCTGGATCAGTGTCATGGTTCCTCTCTGTGTGGAGCAGTTGGCGAACCTCAAAACGGGCGAATCTCAACAAGAACTGCAGAACACGGTTGAAGAATTTGTTTGGCGGTTAACCGGTAAAGAAACGATTTACCAGATGATGGCGCTGGCCGAGGCGGTACGCGCGCGAGGCGGCAACCCTATGGCGCCGCTCGTTTACAAGAAGATGTATCTGGATGCGCTCTGGCTGAAGATTCGGGACCGCGTGGAAGGACTTCGAGCCGGGCGTCTAAAGCCGGAACAATACATGGTGCCGGGGGCGCGCGAAATTTTGGACGATTTGGCGAAACAGGGATTGCGTCTGTATCTAGCGAGCGGTACGGATGATGCCAACGTCAAAGAAGAGGCCGGTTTACTCCGCCTTGCACACTTTTTCAGCGAGCGGATTTACGGAGCCCAGGACGATCTAAACACATTTTCTAAAGCTCTGCTGGTGCGACAGATTTTGGGGCGGACCGGAGGCCTTCAGCCTGATGAATTGCTGGTTTTCGGCGATGGTTATGTGGAAATTGAAGAAGTCAAAAAAGCGGGAGGTACCGCCGTCGGGGTCGCGACTGCCGAACCGGAATGCTTGACGATAGATGAATGGAAGCGTCAACGGTTAATAAACGCCGGAGCCGACTTTATCATTCCCAATTATCTGGCGCGCCATGAACTCTCTACAGCCTTGTTTCAGGTGCCGGTCCATACATAAATTGAAACTATTCTCGTTTAAGCAATTTACGTTATCTATATTTCGTAAAAATTCGTAGACACGTTGTCCTACTAGGGCGCATCGTACCCCAGAAGAGGTACTTATGTTCATAACGGATACCGCGACCGGGACTGAATCTCTACCAAAGATCCTGCTCGCCGACGACCATCACCTCATCCTGGACGCACTACGGGCCATGATGAAAGACGATTTTAATGTGCTGGCGGTCGACAATAGCCAGGCGTTTATCAAAGCTGTAGAGGACTTTCAGCCCGACATAGCGATTCTGGATGTGAGCATGCCAGGCGGAGATGGCTTTGTGACAGCCCGGAAAGTTCTCGAACGCCAGCCTACGCTGCCGATCGTCTTTCTCTCGATGTATGCCGATTCGAGCCACTTGGATCAGGCGATGCAGGTCGGCGCAAAGGCTTATCTCTCAAAGCGAGTTCCAGCTCAGGAACTTATTTCAGCCATTCGAACGGTTTTGAGCGGCGATAGCCTGATGCCATCGGGACCAAAAGAGATAGACGGCGAGGCGCAGCCGGTCAGGAATGGTCTTACGCTGCGGCAGCGTGAAGTGCTGCGCCTGATTGCTCTTGGCTGCAGCGCCAAAGATATTGCCAATCAACTGAACATCTCTGTTCGCACCGCCGAATTCCATCGGGCGGCGATTATGCAGCGGCTCGATCTGCATTCGACCGCGCAGATGACTCGCTACGCGATTACGAATAACATTGCGTAAACTTCCGCTCGAACATCGCTCGCCGACGATGGCCGCTCGGTCGCATTCTACTTACGTTCTACTCGTCGCGAACGTCCCTTAGAACCTCAAATGCAGTGCGAGTTGTAGGATTCGCGGATCGTAGGTGGTCGAGATCTGGCCGAACGTGCTGTCTGTGATCGTCGTGTCCGGATTCTGAAATTCGGTGTGATTGAACACGTTAAATGCATCCCCGCGCAGCTCCAAATCCATGCCTTCGCGGATTCTGAAGTGCTTGGAAATGGAGAAATCCAGATTCGTCTGGCCTGGACCGCGCATTGTATTTCGCGGTAATGTGCCGTAAGGATAGGAGCTGGTTATAGCGCCTGCGTCGTCAAGAGCGATTGCGCGAGCGTTGCTGAAGTTCGCTGGATTGAACCAGTAATTGCCGCCGCTACTGCTGTTGGAATTGTTCGGATTCGCCAATACCTGGAAGCTGGAAGGCTTCAAAATTGGAATAGTATTGCCAACCAGGTCGGCTCGTACATAGCCCGCATCGCCCGCGCCTGACGGCCCTGGATCGTCTGTCGTGGTGTTCAAGTTTGCGAAGACGTCAATAGGGAACCCGCTACGCATCGTCAAGATGGGATACAAACTCCATCCCGATGTCAAAAGTTTTGGACCACCTGTCCACAGCTTGTCGAAAGGAAGCTCCCAACCACCCGAAAGAACAAAGGTCTGGCGGACGTCCGTATCGCCGGAAGCGCGGAACAGTTCGTGATCGTAAGCGGGGACATTTGAGTTACGCTGGCGAAAACCCGAAACATTATCGATCTCGTGTCCCCAGGTGTAGCCAACGGTAAAGAACGAATTTCCGAAGGTGCTGTTTGAGAACCGCCGTGTAAGATTCACCTGCACGCTGCTGTAGTTCGCGCGCGAGACATTCTGAAATTCATCCAGGTACGAGAAATCAGGGTATGTTCGAGTAAAGCTTCCGATGGGAAACGGGTTTACATCGACCAGACTCGTTAGCCCATGTGCCGAATAACCGACATAGCCCAGTTCAAGCACGATATTGGACGGCAATTGCTGCTGAACGGAAAGATTGTACTGAAACACATACGGAGTGCGTAGGTTTGGATCGTCAAAGTATACGCTTCCGCCGCCAAAAGGGAGGAAACCGGAATCCGCAAAGTTGATGTCGGGCGATGGTGGCTTCGAGGGAAACGGGTTCACACGTCCGGCCGCGGCGAACGGATCTTGCAGACCGCTCGGACCGACCGTCGCCGATGGCAGATTGAAATCGACGCCGGAAAAGAACGGAACCTGCCCGTTGAACTGAAGATTATCTTCTCCCTTCAGGACGTCGTAGAACATCCCAAATCCGCCCCGAATGCTGGTCTTCGCATTTCCAAACACGTCGTAAGCGAAGCCGAAACGCGGACCGAAGTCGTTCTTATCGGGAAAATTCGAGCCTTTGGGCGCCCCAGGATCGCCGGGGAAAACAAGGCCGGTTGGCGCATTCGGAAAACGTTGTGACTGAAGGCCGGGAATGAAACTGAAAGACCGGCCCTGCGTGTCGAACTTCGGTTCGGCGTATTCATAACGCAAGCCCAACGTGAGGGTCAGGCGCTTGCTCACGTGCCATTGATCTTGCGCAAACGCCGCGTATTGATGCGATCGGATATTGGAGGGTGCTTTTGGAAATTGCGTATACTCATCCGGATTACCCATCAGGAAGTCCGCCAAATCAGAGCCGGAGCCGACGCTCGTACTAGGGCCGTAGAAAAAGAACGCGCCGTTGACGAAGTAATCGTAAACCGTGTTGTTTTGGTAGGGAGAGAAGTAAAAACCAAATTTCCAGTTGTGCGACCCCTTCGTCCACGAAAGGTTGTCGTACACCGCATATGTATTATCGACTTCGTGCGTCGGGCCTTGATAACTAGGACCTGTCGTTACATTTGATCCATAGAAGAAGAGCTCAGGCGGAGCAGTTGGTTGATCCGAAGGGAGATTCATGCCCAGGTCCGTCGCGATTGGCAGCTTCGTCGCCGGGACAGCTTGCAAATGGTTCAAGCGCTGCGCTGTCGCGCGAAATTCATTCAGCAAAGCCGGTGTGAAGGTATGAATCCAGGCTACAGAACCAAAGTAGGTCGTATCCGAATAGTTGACCGGATAACCGGCTACGTTGTACGGCGGGTTGGGGCTGATGCCGAATGGCCACAGGACCGGGTTATCTCGGCTGGTAAATGTTCCACTGAGCGTGTCTTTCGAGCTCAGGTTGTAATCGATCTTTCCGAGATACTCATTGAAGTTGTTGGTTGCCGCCGCTTGCGGGAAGAGGAATCCAGCCGGCGACACAGGCAGAAGATTGGCATTGAAGTATGCTTTCGCGACGGGATCGATTTTTGCCGGATCGATGATCCCCTGTGCGGCCAGGATGGGATTCGGCTGATAGTAAGGATTGTTCAGCAGGAAGGCTCCAACCAATCCCGCTCCGTCGGAAGCCGAAAAATCGCCGTTCGCTTCTGCGGGAGTGTAGGCTGTCACCCGGCCAGGACTGGTGTCGAGGGCGGTCTGACGCTGGCCTTCATAGGAGAAAAAGAAGAACAGCTTGTCCTTTTTGATCGGACCGCCGATGGTGCCCCCGAACTGATTACGCTTCAGCACAGGGACCGGCAGGTTTTGCTGGTTATTGAAGAAGCTGTTGGCGTCGAAGAAGTTGTTTCGCAGATAGTCGTAGGCGGTGCCATGAAACTGGTTCGTGCCGCTCTTAGTTACGACGCTGACTATGCCTCCGGCATTCCGGCCGTATTCTGCACCGTAATTGTTTTCCAGCACGCGAAATTCTGCGATCGCATCGGGATTGGGATCCGCTACTGCCTGATTCCCAAGCAGGTCGTTGTTCAGGCCGCCATCCAGTAAGTACGTGATCGAATCGGTTCGCATGCCGCCAATGCTATAGCCGCCTGCGGCGCCCGAATCGGGATTCGTTGCGCTCACGCCGGGCTGTGTTTTCAGCAAATCCAGCGTGTCTCGGCCGTTTAGCGGCAATTCGAAGATCGCTTGCCCACTGACCGTCGCACCAATGGTGGAGTTTTCCGTTTCGACCTGCGTCGCATTCGATTCGACGGTAACTTCACCGCTCACGTGGCCCACCTGGAGTTGAACATCTATTCGAAGCGTCTGGTTAATTTGGAGTGCGGTTTTGGATGCGATAGTCGTTTGCTCGAAGCCGGGCGCTTTGGCCGTCACCTTATACAAGCCGATGGGCAACTGGAGCACTTGATAAATGCCTGAGCTGTTGGCAGTGGTGCTGCGGCTTATATTGGTGGCAACATTAGTTACCGTCACATCCGCGTTTGGCACAGCCGCGCCGGTCTCATCTGTTATTGCGCCGGTGATTTTGCCGGTTGTGTCCTGGGCGGCGGCGTACACCGCACATAGGAAGGAAAGCAGAAATACCGCTGATAAAATTCTTAGTCTCTGCATGTTTATCCCTGAAAGCTGAAGGAAAGAAGCCCGCGAAGGTATTCGTTCCTGGAATGTGAGTAGATTATCACGATTGGGCCGGTGTGGAGTAAACCGCTAAATGAATAGAGTTCAGATCCTGCTAACCATCTGCGCAGCGGCAGCGCTCGCAACCATGCATGCTGCCCCGGAGCAGAAACGGCTGAGTGGTTATAGTACCCAATCGAGCCAAGCCGAGCGCGCATGGGAATCCAAATTTCGTGAGATCCCTTCACCGGATCGCCAGCGCGATTATATGCAGCGCTTGACGGCACATCCGCATCATGTCGGATCGCCTTACGACAAAGAAAACGCCGAGTGGCTTCTCTCGCAATTTAAAGCCTGGGGCTTCGATGCGCATATAGAGACGTTTGACGTGCTGTTCCCGACCCCAAAGGAGAACCGGCTGGAGATGATTGAACCGCATCGATTTGTGGCAAAGCTCTATGAGCCGCCGGTTCCAGGCGATCCTACGTCCTTTCAAACAAGCGAGCAATTGCCGCCTTATAATGCCTATTCGATTGACGGCGATGTTACGGCGCCTCTGGTCTACGTGAATTACGGGATGCCGGCCGACTATGAGCAGCTTGCACGCTACGGCATCTCCGTTAAAGGTGCGATTGTAATTGCGCGTTACGGAAACGGTTGGCGCGGTGTAAAGCCCAAGGTGGCGGCCGAGCATGGCGCAGTCGGCTGCATCATTTATTCCGATCCGATTGACGACGGCTACGTCGAGGGTGAGACCTTTCCCCACGGCTCCTTCCGCCCGCCCGACGGCGTCCAACGTGGAAGCGTGATGGACACTGAATATCCCGGCGATCCGCTAACGCCGGGTTATGCGGCTGTGCCCGGAGCCAAGCGCCTCCCGATCAAGGAAGCGCAGACGATCACGAAAATTCCGGTACTTCCGATCTCGTACGCCGACGCGCGGCCTTTGCTCGCGCAGCTTACCGGGCGCGTTGTTCCGCAAGGCTGGCGTGGTGGGCTCGCTCTGACCTATCATTTCGGTCCGGGCCGGACGGAGGTTCATCTGAAAGTGAGTTCGAATTGGGACCAGAAAACGCTCTACGATGTGATTGCGAAATTGCCAGGCTCCGAGTTGCCCGATCAATGGGTTCTCCGAGGCAATCACCACGACGCTTGGGTAAACGGTGCGGAAGATCCGGTTGCCGGACTCGTCGCGATGTTGGAAGAAGCGCGCGCTTTTGGCGAGCTTGCGAAACAGGGCTGGAAACCAAAGCGCACGATTGTTTACTGTGCCTGGGACGGCGAAGAGCCCGGATTGCTTGGTTCCACCGAATGGGTGGAGGCACATGCCAGTGAGCTGCTCCAACATGCCGTAGCTTATTTCAACAGCGATACGAACGGACGCGGCTACCTGGATGTAGCGGGATCGCACGTGCTCGAAAAGTTCATCAACGATGTCGCGCAGGATGTCACCGACCCGGAGAAAAACATTTCCGTTTGGCAGCGACTAAGGGATCACGAGATTGCGCGCGCGGACAACGCAAAACGAGCTGAGATCCGCAGCCGGCCCGATCTGCGCATCGATGCTCTGGGCGACGGCTCAGACTACACGTCCTTTATTCATCACTTAGGTATTCCTTCGGCTGATATCGGCTTCGATGGCGAATCGCACGGTGGCGTGTACCACTCCGCTTACGACGATTTTTATTGGTATACGCATTTTGGAGATCCGGATTTTGTGTACGGCCGCGCCGAGTCACAGATGGTCGGGACTTTAGTTATCAGAATGGCTGATGCGGACCTGCTTCCGTTCGATTTTCCCGGTTTCGCCGATACTGTCCACACATATGTGGGAAACCTTCAAAAATTGCTGAAGGAAGATCAGGAAGGCACTCGCGAGCGCAATCGCCAGATTGAAGACGGCGTGTTCAAAGCCATCGACGATCCGCGTCATCCATTGCTGACGCCGCCTGTCGAGGCGGTTCCACCCTACTTCAATTTTGCGCCGCTCGAGAATGCGACCGATGCGCTCTCGACCAGTGCCGGCCGGTATTCGAAGGCCCTGGCAAACGTCGAAGCGAACGGGCTCGAACTGTCGCCGGAAACCTTGCAACGAATGAATCAATTGCTGATCGAGAGCGGTCCCGCACTTACGGATCCGGCCGGGCTCCCAGGGCGCCCATGGTTCAAAAACATGATTTATGCACCAGGCGCGTATACCGGATACGAGGCTAAGCCGTTACCGGGTGTGCTCGAGGCCATGGATCGCAAAAACTGGAGCGAAGCGGAGTCACAGATTCCACGCGAAGCGGACGCACTCAATCGTGAGACTAAGCTAATTGATGATCTGACCGCTACGTTGCAATCAGGCGAAGGGGGTGCCACAAAAACTGGCCGCTGACAACCGCTTGCTTGCGCGCGCGGCTCAGTTCCGAGCCACGACCGCGAGGGAGTGGTTGTAAAGCGCGGCTCAGTAACCGCTTGCAAGTACCGGGAGCACTTCCGATTATTGGGCCACTACCCAGGCCAGGATCGTGCTGCCAGCCGGTGTTAGCAGGTATTGCTTGCCGTCCAACTCGTAAGTCATCGGGCCGGTTTCCATCGAC
>DAISJE010000125.1:0-9771 GCA_036821665.1 Bryobacteraceae bacterium
TGGCGAGTACACCCGTATAAGGGTTGGAGAGTGACTGATAAGGCCCGTAGGCGTTGAAAAAGCGCAATGCTACGGCCGGGACTCCGTAGGCCCGGCACATAATGAGACACATCTGCTCCTGATCGTATTTGGAAAGAGCGTAGATAGAGGCCAGCGACGGTTGTTTAGTTTCCGGTGTCGGAACGGGGTGCAGGTGTTGCCCCGTGGGGGTGATCATTTCCCATTCATGAGCTTTGAGCTGCCTAGTGCTGCGCGAAGCGTGCATATGTGGTTTGCCGTCCTCAGTCACATAGAGGCCTTCACCGTAGACGCTCATGCTGGAGGCGACGATCAGCTTGTTGACTGGGCGTTTTACTAGGCGCTCAAGGAGGACAGCCGTGCCCAGATTGTTGACGCTCGTGTACTCGGCGGTCTGATACATACTCTGACCGACCCCGACCAAGGCCACAAAATGATAAACGGCGTCGACACCCGCCAATGCGTCGTCCACCACTTCGGGATTACGAACGTCGCCAAGAATGAACTCGGCATCTCGATGCAAATAGGAAGGCCGATCCGGGGTCGCGCCATGTACTTGAGTGACCAAGCTATCCAAAACACGAACGTGATAGCCGGTTTTCAGAAGTTCAGCGGCGACGTGAGAGCCGATAAATCCGGCGCCGCCGGTAATGAGGACAGTTCCTTTCATTATCCGTTTAGTCCTTTGCTGTTGATTAATCTGCTAACGCGGGAAGGGACTGCAACTATGCATGGTAAAGAATTAGTGCATAGATATTTGGGCTCAGGCGCCTTGTGCATTTCCATAATTGAAGGCGTATGTTCCGGTTACAAAACATAAGAAGCTTTGTAGCTGGCTTTGTTACGACTTACATGAAATGCGGCTATTTTCGCCCGTAATTCTGCCAGGAGTTAAGCGTAACGCTTCATCATTGCAGCACAGAAATCCGCATATTCGACCGGGTTGCGAGGTGGACTGGTGTGGTGTGGGCGCACACCGCAGCGTTGCGGTGTAAAACAAAACGTGATCGTCAGGTCGAAAGAATCGAGCAACCCCATTTGGCGGTCAAACCATTGGCCCGCGTTTGGGCGATCAAAGTCCGCCCAGCTCAGGCCGGTTCGTAGCTTCGTTACGCCGAGATCGCGCAGGATAGCGATTGCCGTTTCCAGCCGATGATCTTCAAAGTGGAACCACTGACAGACACCTAGGGCGGGAGTGTATTCGGAAAAGCGGCGGAGCGCAAGTTTTGACCTGCCGTCTTCACGATACAAGCCCATATAGAAATGCCGGTAATAGGATGATCCTTCGCTTTCGCGATGCCGCGTTGTTGCCGGCCATGCTTTGGGCAGATCGAAAAGGCTATACCAATAAATGTGATCAAGCCGGGGCAGCAAAAGTTCGGCTGTTCGCGTTAAGCCGAACTCCTGAACTTCTTCCGCGCCAAAAGATGACGCGCCGACTTCGGAAACCCATACCGGCTTGGTTGTGACCGATCGAATTTCGGATAACTTTTCCGGCCACTCATCGATTGTCCAGTGATTCCAATCCAGCGGAAAGCCGTGAATAGCCACGACATCCAAATTGTCGAGCGCGCCTTTATCGTGCATGCGCGTTATAAACGCAGGATCAATCGGAGAGATGCCGCCAAGCACTCGAACGACTTTGGGATTCTCCGCCTTTACGGCGAGAGCGGCGAGCTTGACCATTTCCGCATAGGACGACCATTCGGGATCGATCTCGAAGTCCCAGTGAGAAAGATTGTTGGGCTCGTTCCATAACATTACGGCTTCAATCATGTAAAGTCGGCTGTATTGTAGCGGGCAGAAACATTGCGAACCTAATGGATGTTAAATTCGGGCGGATATAGCTCGGCAAATTCATTACAGCGGCAAATAAAAACTTCTTCTTCGGGAACGCTCTCGATTGTGAACCCTGCGCTGCGAAGTACGGCCTCAGCGCAAGCCCGGTTCGGAATCCACCAGTTCGTCGGATCTTCGGTATAGCGATTTTCCACGAAGTGCATCCGAGGAAATCCGGGCCGATCGAAGATCGCTCTTTCCGAGAACGGATAGTCTTCTTCAAGGTGCGGCACCGTACGGCTCCCGCGGAGCATCGATTGAAAAACAAACCAATCCTTGGCCACATACTGCCGCAATAAATCGAGCGCAAGCAGAGGATAACGCAAATGATAGAAAACCCCCATAAACAGGACAATATCGAAGCGTTCATTCAGCTTTGGGGCATCATAGACCGACCTCTGTTCGAATGAAATATCAAGCTCAAGAACTTCGGCCGCAAAACGAGCCTGGTCGAGATATTGCCGGTCATGATCGATACCGAGAACACGCTTCGCCCCGCGGCGCTTCATCTCGATGGAATAGAAGCCTGCATTGCAACCGATATCCAAAACGGTCATCCCTCTGAGATCCCGTGGAATCGCATTTTGAAAAACGCGCCACTTAGCGGAAGGATAATCGCCTAGGAAGTGATTGGGCGCGGTTTGAATTCCTTTCAACGAAATGTTGTGGAACCACGGACCCAACTCATTTATTTTTTTTTCGATCTGCTCCACTGTCGGGCTAGTTGTCAATGCGATCCCCTTATTATTTGACTTAGGCGGCGAAAGACCGCGAACACGGTACAACTCAAGATGGAGTTAGCGGCCGAATTCATTGGTAAGTCCACAGACGCTATATGATTCGTATTTTACTCATCCGCCATGGAACTACAGATCTCATGGGAAAGATGCTGTACGGCCGCATGCCGGGCATTCTTCTCAATTCCGACGGACTTCGCCAAGCTGAGCGACTGGCCGAGGTACTGAGCGCGCGCTATGAGATTGGCGAAGTTCTGTCGAGTCCGCTCGATCGCGCCCGGCAAACGGCACAGCCAATCGCAAGCCGCTGTCACCTCGCTGTCGATGTAGACGAGGAAATTACCGAAATTGATTTCGGTCTATGGATGGGGAAAACGTTTGAAGAGCTTAGCCGCCTGGCCGATTGGAAATCCTATAACAGAAACCGGTCGATAACCCAGGCACCCGGTGGCGAGTCGATGATGCATGTTCAGGCCAGGGCATGGCGAGCTTTGGATCGCTTGGCGCGGCGCCACTCCACGTTCGAGAAGTCGACTGCAGCCGTAATTAGTCACGGGGATGTAATCCGTTGTATTTTACTTCTGCTTCTCGGCATGCCTATCGATCATATAGGTCGTATTGAAATTGCTCCGGCCTCCGTGACCGAGATTGTGCTGGGGCCACACGGTCCAATTGTCCATGGGATGAATGAACGGGTATATTGAAAGCGAGTTACGTCACATTGTATAGAGGCTTCAGCGGCTTCCCATATAGGTAGTACTACGTGCCATTCAACGGTGACCTTTTCAGTCTTTTAATTCAGGAACTGAGTGACGTAGTTATTGTTTTGCTTGATAAAGATGGGAAGTTTCAATCCTGGCATCCCGGCGTAAAAAGGCAGTTCGGATACGAAGGCAATGAGTTCATCGGCCAACATCTTAGAATTCTATTGCCCGAGAACGAGAGAAGCAGCGGAACGGCTGAGCGCGAACTGGATCTTGCCGCGGAAACGGGCCGCGCCTCCGACACAAGGTGGCTCGCGCGAAAAGACGGACAGCGCGTCTTTGCCGAGGGTCTGACGGTAGGTCTCCGGGACAGTGCCGGGGCTCTCGCCGGATTCGGCAAAGTAATCCAAAATGTGACCCGTCGAAGGGCGGCCGAGGAAGAATTGCGAGCCGTGGTGGGGGCTCTTGAGCAATCGACCGTGTTCATACGCGGGTGGAATGAGGTAATCGAGCATTGGACTTCCGGGTGCGAAAAGTTCTATGGTTGGACCGCGGCGGAGGCAGTCGGCAAAGTGGCCCACCATTTACTGAAGACCAGTTTTCCCGAGCCGTTGGAGGACCTTCGGGCAAAACTTCTGGCCCAGAAATCATGGCAAGGAGAACTGACACAGAAAAGACGCGATGGCACGGACGTGTTTGTTAGCGCGCAATTGATCGTGCTATCCGATGAAGCCGGCGAACCGCGCAGCATTATCGCTACACACACGGACATTTCCGCTCGCCTGCAGATGCAACAGGAACTGGAGCGCGCGAACAAGCGCCTCAAGGGCATGGCCAACGAGTTGGAGAGATCCAACGAAGATCTGGAAGAATTCGCGCGCATTGCTTCTCACGACCTGAGCGCTCCCATCATGAGCACGCGCTGGCTGGTCGATTTATTATCGACACGGCACGGCAGCCGTTTAGACGCGGAGGGACAGATCTGTTTGAAACAGATCAATCTGGGGCTTGAGCGAATGGCCGATCTTGTAGAAGCGGTTCTTGCGCATGCGCAGGTCGGTAAAGGGGCCATTGTCTCAATGGACTCGACGCCTGGCAAGGACGCGATGGCAGCAGCACTTGGAAATTTGCAAAAAGACATTCTTACTTCCGAAGCAAGCATCGATTGCGATCCTCTGCCGGAATTCTTCGTGCAACCGCAACCATTGACGCAGCTCTTCCAAAACCTTTTATCGAATGCCATGAAATACCGGCGATCTGACGTTCCGGTGAGAATCCGGGTTACTGCCGCCAAACGGGACCACATGTGGCAAATAGGCGTTGCCGATAACGGAATTGGCATACCCGCAGAATGGTACGAGCGGATCTTTCAGCCACTGCAGAGACGGCACGGCATGGAAGTGCCCGGAAGCGGGATTGGGCTGGCAACCTGCAAAAAAATCGTCGTGCGGGCGGGCGGGGCTATTTGGGTAGAGTCTGTGGTTGGCGAAGGCTCAACATTTTACTTTACGCTGCCGGGTGCGGCGAGTGGGCTCACACAAGATCTTTCCGACTGTTCCGACGTGGGAAAAACGAGCGGGTAGCCGCCGACCGCGCTTCGCAGCTTTTCTTTAACGGCTTCTACAACAGTTGCCCAGTCTCCAGGCCGAGGTTGCCGGAACAGGAGCATAGTCGGATACCACGGAGAATCCGTGCGCGTGAGCATCCAGCGCCAGTCGCATGCGAATGGGAGCATCGTCCAAACCGGGCGTCCCATAGCTCCCGCCAAATGCGCCATCATCGTGTCGACTGTAATCAATAAGTCCATGGAGTTCAACTTTTCGGCTGTTAACAACGTGCAAGCGGAACCCGTATAGGCATCGCCAATATTGGCAGCCCAGGGCTGTAATTGTGCGCGATCAGGATCCGCCTGAAAGCTGAAAAAGCGGACCCCGGGAATGCAGAATAAAGCCGACAATTCTTTTAGCGGTACGGATCGGGCGGGATTAAAGGCGCTGCCGGTCCAAACGAAGCCGACACGCAGCGATCTCGAGTTCCGATCTTCCAGAGCGGCCGGCTCAGGCTGCACGTTCAGATACGGAACATGGTTGGGGATTGATTCTAACGTAGTCCTGAAAACGCGCGGCAACTCGATTATTTCAATTTGCTGATTCCAGAAGGGTTCAGGTTCTCCCCAAGTCATTACACGGTCCGCGATCTGCGCCCCGCTCAACAATGTTTTCAAGGAAGGCTGAGCTTCAATCGTCAACGAATGAACCTTTTCGCGCAGCAAGCGCGTGTACCGAATGAACTGGAGTGTGTCGCCCAGGCCGTGCAGGCAGCGAACGAGCACATCGCGCCCGTCAACGGATGTTCCATCCCAAAATCGATGCGGATCGGGCCGGCCTCTTGCCGAAATCCTGTCACTTTCCTTCCAGGCCGATTCGAACTCCCCTAGCAACATGTAACAGGTCCAACGCCTGGCGGAACACGCATCGGCATCATACCCTCGCTGTTCGGCCTTTTCGAACAGGTCAAGCGCTTCGAACACTCGCATAGATTCGAGCGCCCGTTCTGCATCAATAAACAAATCTTGACCGGCCACTATCCATTACCCTAGCGTGCAGTTAATTGCGCAGAATGCCCGTATTATTTCTGTGCCGTTATAAGTCAACTAACCGAACGGGTGCCATGGAGCAAATGCCCCGCCTGTATATCGAAGCTTTGGGGGAGGAAGATCAAGTAATGGAAGAGCAAGCGACCCAACAAGTTGTGTCGCGACCCAAAATTCTCTTTGTAGATGATCATCATCTTGTTCTGGATGCGCTGGCTTTTGTGGCGCAGCCCGACTATGAAGTGCTAGCTGTGGATAACTTGGCAGGATTTCAAGAAACCGTCGACAGGTTCTGTCCCGATGTGGTTGTTTTGGATGTTCGCATGCCGGATGGCGATGGCTTCGAGATCGCTCGCAGCATATTGGAGAGCCGTCCGGGTACAAAGATTATGTTTTTGTCCATGCATACGGAGCCGAGGGTTGTGAAGCGGGCAATCGATTCGGGCGCCCAGGGGTATCTTTCGAAGCGCGCGCCGATGGAAGAGTTGATGCTAGCAATTCGGACAATTTTGAATGGCGGCAAGTATATCGGCTCGCGAGTGCAAGCATCCCTGGACGAGCAGCCTGCTCCGGAAGGATTGTTGACCGACCGCCAGATAGAGGTTCTTCGCCTTATATCGCAAGGATGCTCGGCCAAGGAGATTGCGAGCAAGCTGAATATCTCGGTTCGAACTGCAGAATTTCATAGAGCCGCCATCATGGATCGCTTAAAGCTGCACTCGACCGCAATGATGACGCGCTATGCCGTAGAACGCGGAATCGCATAAGATGATCGAAAATCGGGGACACGCCTGCTGATCGGATACTGACGCAATTCGGATTCTAGCCCGGAGTGTCCCCGTTTTCCTGCGGCTCAGAATCGTTCGCGGAAACTAAGAACATGACCTGGCTCACTTGGGCCCTCTTTTCCGCTGTATTTGCGGCGGCTACGGCTATTCTGGCGAAGCTCGGCGTTGAAGGAGTCGATTCTAATTTCGCAACTGCCATTCGGACTACCGTTGTCGTCATCTTCACGTGGCTGATTGCCTATGTTGCGCGGCAACCCGGAACCTTCAATGTGCCTTCCAATCGGACATGGCTTTATCTCGTGCTTTCCGGGTTGGCTACCGGCCTCTCGTGGCTATGCTATTTTCGTGCGCTGCAGCTTGGACCCGCATCCCGCGTTGCACCAATCGATAAACTAAGCGTCGCTTTAGTAATTTTTTTCGGAATGTTATTTCTTGGTGAGAGACTCACCTGGGGAAAGGCTGTCGGCGGCACGCTTATTGTCGCTGGAGCGATTTTTGTTGCACTCGACTAAATAACTTTGAGTTCTGATGCCCATCAAACTTTGGAACGATAGGTAGCACGATAGCAGAGGAATAGCGGTTATCGTGAAACACTGTCTGGCGTGCTTTCAAAATTCTTTTTTGGTCGGCAACCGGCTGTGTTGAATTGAGATTGCGATCGAACTTCGGGAAATTGCTGCTTGATACCTCGAGCCGGAATCGATGCCCACGCGAAAAAACATAGCTGGTAACGCCTGCGTCGATGCTGATCTGGTACGGACTATTTCGCTTCACAAACACGGGGTCTAGCAGCGACAGGCGGTAGCGAAGCCGCTGTATGCCGTCGGCAACGATGAGAGGACGCCCATCCGGCTCAACGTCGATGAGCTTCGCGGTGAAATCGGTGTCGTTAACGGAAGTCGATACATACAAAATCACACGAATAGGACCTGTCACCTCAATGTCTTGATTTAGCGCCGGAGAAGTATAGACGAGAACATCGCGACGCCTCTCAATACTTGCCTGATTCAACGGACCGGGTGGCAAGACGGCCGCCTCACAGCAGATCGTTCCCCCGGCCGTCGGGACGGGATTCTTCGGATCATAAACAAACACATCAGGCTTCGATGCTCCGGCGGGACCCCATTGAAGCGTGCCATCGCCCAGAACGGAATTCGCATGGGTCCGGCTATTCAGATATAAGGGCGTATATCGAGTTCGGGCTAGCGGCCATTCGTGTTCCTCTCGCCAGATATTCGGACCCATGACAAAGACGTGAAGCGAAGGCCGGTACGGCTCGACGTGGCGGGCTCGGCGCGAGGTGGAAAGCCAGCGGTCAAACCATTCCGCCTGCATGCGCCGAAACGGGATCGACGCCTCGGGCCCGAAATCATGTGTCGGAAAACGAAGGGCGGGATTGTGCGCCCAAGGGCCGATCCATGCCTCGACATTCTTGTGTTGAACAGCGAGTCGTGAAAAGGCATCCAGATCGCTCTCGGCGTAATTGTCAAACCACCCGCCAAATGAAAGAACCGGTATGTCTACGCGCGCAATCCGCTCGCGGATGCTCAACTTTTTCCAGAAGTCGTCGTAAGACGGATGATTGAGCGCATCCTGCCAGATTGCGAGGACGTTGCCGCTGGCTGCAAGATCCGCGGTTCGCAAGGGAAGGTGACTGATGTAGCTGCTAAATAAAGGGCGCGGTCGCCCGCGAGGCGTCAAATTCTGCGAGAGCCACAAGAGGCGGTGACCCAACTGCAACGCCCCGCCATGGGAATAAAAGCGATCCAGATATTCGTCGTCTCCGGAGCACATTGGCGAAATAGCTTCCAGGTGGGGATTGTCTTGAGTGGCCGCCCACCACTGCACCATACCGAGATATGAACTGCCCGCCATGACAACACGGCCATCCGACCACGATTGTTCCGCAATCCAGTCGATGGTGTCGTCTCCATCGAGTCCTTCGCGATCAATCATGCCCAGGACACCCTGAGACCCATAGCGCCCGCGGACATCCTCGGCGACAACAGCGTATCCACGATGCAGAAAAAAAAGATAGCTTTTAATCGAGCGAGCTTTCCGGCTGTATGGCGTACGGATCAGCACGGTGGGCCAACGTCGTGTTATAGCGGAGTTGCCGTGATTGTCGCCGTCCGCCTCGGGAAGATATACATCTGCGGCCAGATGTATACCGTCTCGCATCGTAATGACAGCCGTAAGGGCCGGTTCAATGGGAAATGCGTTCGAAACGGAGATCGCCGCCAAACCGATCGAGAGAGAAACGGCTGCCAACAGGAAAACTTTTCTCGGGTCTTGGCGGCCGATCATTGCGGAGCGCCGGATACCGGCGGCTTTGGACGTGCACCAAAAAGAGCCGTTCCAACCCGGATTATAGTTGCGCCCTCTTCAATCGCCGCTTCGAAATCATTTGACATGCCCATGGAAAGCTGAGCCAACTCGTATTTCCGGGCCAGGCGGGCCAGTTCCTGAAAGTACGGGCGCGATTGTTCTTGATCTTCCGACCAGGGCGGCATTGTCATCAGGCCGGAGAGTTTCACGTGCGCGCAGCTCGCTGCAACGCTTAGAAGATGGGGAATCTGTTCGGGGCGAGCGCCCGATTTGCTTTCCTCCGAAGACAGTTTGATCTCCAGCAGCACCTCAAGTGTGCGTCCCCGCTCTGCTGCGGCTGCGTCCAACCGGCGAAGCAGCCGGTCGGAATCGACAGTCTCGATCACGTCAAAGAAGTCACACGCCTGGCGCACCTTATTCGATTGAAGATGTCCAATCAGATGAAATCGGGCATTGAGATCGAGGATCAGCGGTCGTTTTTCAGCAAATTCCTGTATGTAATTTTCACCGAATTGACGCACTCCAGCCCGATAGGCCTCGCGGAGGCGTTCAGCAGAAAATTTCTTCGATACCGCCACTAGAGTTACGTCCGAGCGATTACGGCCGCTTCGCTCCGCGGCACGCGCTATGCGGGCTTCTACGGCCTGCAAGCGACTCTCAAACGTGAGCTCTTCCAATGGCAAAACTCCATGATAAGATCAGCGGCCCTCAGCGTGGTTCTACAGGCGGGACGCCGCCAAACGCGGAAACGATGCTGGCAGCCG
>DAISJE010000126.1:0-9752 GCA_036821665.1 Bryobacteraceae bacterium
CAAACTTCGAACTGGATATTCAAGGCACAAAGCACGTTCTTGAATTCGCGCGCACACACGGAACACGCCGGTTTCTTTTCACCAGTTCCGGCGCCGTGTATGGAAAGCAGCCGTCAGATCTGACGCACGTTCCGGAGGACTATCCTGGCGCACCCTCGACTGTCGACCTCAACTCCGGCTACGGACACGCCAAACGCGCTTCTGAATTCCTGTGCAGCGTGTGTGCGGAGCAATTCGGATTTTCTGCGATACTGGCGCGGCTGTTTGCCTTTGCGGGCCCGTATTTGCCGCTGGATCTGAATTTCGCGATCGGCAATTTCATTCGCGACGTGCTCACAGGAGGACCTATCCGCATTGCGGGCGATGGAACGCCCTATCGCTCTTATTTGTATGCCGCGGATTTGGCGATCTGGCTCTGGACGCTTCTCATTCGAGGCGAATCCGCGCGCCCCTATAACGTCGGATCGGACCAGGACCTCACCATTGCCGATCTGGCGCGTGCGGTAGCTGAAAATACCGTTCCAGAAACGCAAGTAGAAATCGCGCGCCAACCCAGCGGCGCGCCGCCGTCGCGCTATGTACCATCTGTGGATCGAGCACGGGATGAACTGGGTCTGACGCCGTTGATTCCGCTCAGCGAATCGATTCGACGGATGTATAAATGGAACCGGGAAGAACATGAATCGTAGATCCGCGTGCTTGCTGCTCGCTTCCGGACCGGCACTTGCGGCCGGTTGGCTCACGCAGAAAACCGAAGACCGGCAACGAACTTGGATCGGACCGGAATTCTGGAGCAATCCAATGCAGGACTGGCGTTTCCGAAATGGCCGGATCGAGTGTTTCGTTTCGGGCGGCAATCGAACGCTCTATTTGCTGACCAGAGAGCTTTCTGAAAAACCCGGCAGTTTCGTTATGCAAGCCGAACTCGGACGTCTCGATGACGACTCGTCACCGCTGGGCGAGGGCTTCGCCGGTTTTCGGCTTGGTATCAAAGGTCATTACAACGATTACCGGGACAGCGCCATTTATGGAACCGGCCTGAATGCAGGCATAAACTCCAAGGGTCAATTGTTTATCGGACAGGTTCGAGACAATGCGCCCGCGATTTCCGGATTTCCCCGGCCCGTGCGCTTGACTCTCGAAGCGCAGCCCCGCTCGTCCGGGTATGAGATTCGCTTGAGCGCCTTCGACGAAACGAATCGCTCGCTCGCCAGTATTTCGCGTACGGGACTCTCGCCCACTTGGATGACCGGCGGTGTCGCACTAGTCTGCAGCGCCGGCCCCATCGGCAAATCTCCGGATCCATCATTCGTAAAGACAACGATGAGTGGAATGAATATCGCGAATTCAAGCCGCCATGGAAATTGGCGCTTCTGGTTTCGCAACTGGAGCGTTTCGGGCGACAAAGTTGACCGGCATGAAGACCGTTCGTTCGGTCCTATTCTTTGGTCCATGTACACGGTCAGCAAAGGCGTCCTCAAGCTGACCGCGCAAATGGTGCCGGTAGACAACCGAACGGAGCCGGTGCGGCTGCAGGTCCGGCATAACGGCCAATGGCAAACGGTTGGATCGTCACGAATCGATCCCGTCGCGAGAACAGCAGTATTTCGAATTGCGCCGTGGGCTGAAGAGCAAGAGACGCAATATCGGGTCCTTTACGAATGGAACGGCACGAATACATTCGATGGCGTCATCCGCCGTAATCCGGCAAATAAGCCGCAAATCGTCCTGGCCGCCTTGTCGTGCCTAAACGACTTTGGATTTCCGAATGCCGACCTGCTCGCATCGGTCCAAAAGTTCAAGCCGGATCTGGTCGCCTTTCAGGGAGACCAGATCTATGAACGGAATGGAGCCTACGGGATTCAACGCGGGCCTCTTGAGCCCGCGGTGCTCGATTACCTCAGGAAGTGGTATCTCTTTGGCTGGTCCTTCCGGGACATCATGCGCAATACGCCGAGCATATGCACGCCCGATGACCACGACTTATTTCAGGGAAACGTGTGGGGCGCGGGCGGCAGACCGACTAAAGGAGAAGACGAGGCGGCACAGGACGGCGGCGGCTATGTCGAACCGGCAACCTGGGTGAATATGATGCAGCGGACCCAAACCAGTCACCTGCCGGATCCGTACGACCCAACGCCCGTTGAACAAAACATCGGGGTTTATTACACCGCGCTGTCGTGGGGCGGCATCAGCTTCGCTATTCTCGAAGACCGCAAATGGAAATCTTCTCCAAAAGCGAAGTTGCCATTCGCGCGAATCGTGAATGGCTGGGCGCAGAATCCTGCATATGTTGCCTCGCGCGATGGAGACGTACGGGGCGCTGAGTTGCTAGGTCCGCGGCAATTGAAATTTCTGGACGAGTGGGCCCAGGACTGGAGTGGAAAGACATGGATGAAGGTTGCTCTTTCGCAGACTCTTTTCGCAAATGTCGCTACCTTGCCGCCGCCGGCCAATGCCGACGATGTAACCCCTGATTTGCCGATCCTCAAGCCGGGGGAATACGCGGCTGGTGAAGTTCTTGTTGCCGATCACGATTCCAACGGCTGGCCCCAAAGCGGGCGAAACCGAGCCTTGCGAGCGTGGCGTAAGTGCGCCGCGCTTCATGTTTGCGGCGATCAGCATCTTGGGAGCACTGTGCACTACGGTGTGGATGACTGGGGCGATGCAGCCTATGGGGTTTGCAGTCCGGCTCTTTCGAATATCTTTCCCAGACGTTGGTTTCCGCCATATCCGGGTAAACACGCGCTTTCGTCCAGCCCGAAAAATACCGGGGACTATGTAGACGGATTCGGAAACAAGGTGACGGTACACGCGGTTTTCAATCCGGAACAGATGGACCCCGAACCGAACCCTTTAATGGATCGCTCTCCGGGATTCGCCATTCTTGAATTCGACCGTGACGACAGGACGATCGCAATCTCCGTTTGGCCTCGCCGCGGGGATGTTGAAGGGAAACAACCGGCCTATGGATGGCCTATAAAAATTCATCAGCTTGATAACGGATGGTCACGGACAGGATGGGTTTTAGATTCTGTTCAAGCCAACGGCCTTCGTGATTTTTGCGTGCAGGTTCAGGAGGAAGCCTCGCATGAGATTGTATACACATTGCGGGTCAAGGGTGATTCGTTCGCGCCGCCCGTCCCGAGTCAAGGCAAATACTCCGTGAAAGTTTTCGACCCCGACGGTAATTACGAGCAATGGCATCGCGGGCTCGAAGCAAAGCCATCAATGTCAAAGATGCCTGTGGCGTAAGATTTCACGCGCGTCAACGGACTTATACGCTAATAGCGGAATGGAGGCCACCCGCAAATGGTGGCCCCCGATCACACTTTCGCTACTGCACCGTTAAGGTGGCGGTCGCGGTTACGCTAGGATTAACCGTGCTGGTCGCTGTAACAGTTACGGTTTGAGGCGAAGAAACACTGGTTGGCGCGGTATAGAGACCGGTTGAGCTGATGGTGCCGGGGCCTGAAACAGACCACGTAACCGAATTACTCATATACCAGTTCTGTACGTACAGTTGCAGCGTGGTACCGACCGGCACCGTGCTCTGTCCTTGGGAGTCAATCGCGAGGAATGGCGCGGTCGTATCGGGAATAACTTCGAAGCCGTTAATCTCCGGCGCCGAAGTGCCCTGCTGGCCATCCGGCACGACAACTCGTAGAGCGGCCACCAGATTGTTATCGGTGACTTGCGCTGGGATATAGATATCGACAGGCGTCGCACAAGCGTAATTAATCGATTTACCGAAATCATAGTTGTGCGCTTGTATCATGCCTTGTGCTTCTACCATCATTGGGGCATGAAGTTTTTTGCCGAAGGTACAGCCGGATGCGCTATAACCACCATCGTAGAGCTGGCCGAGCATGAACCGGACCTTGTAATTGCCGTTTGGTACAACAAACCGGTACACAATATCCGATCCGTAGGTATTCGCCGCGCTCTGATAGACGCCGATCTCGGGGTTTGATTGCGCGGGCCAATTGGGGTAATCGCCGTTGAGCTTCGTGTAGTCGCCTGCCTCGTATCCCTGATCGGAGAGCCAAACGTTTCCGCTCTTGTCTGTCATCTGGCCTCCCCCGGAATTTATGCGAATCGTTCCCGCCGCGGGACTGCTGCCCGTCGGAATGACGGTGATGTATTGATATGCGACCGCGTTCGGGTCGGCCGCGCTGGTGGCCTGCAGCACTGCGCTGCTGATGCCGGTTGTCGTAGCGGGCGGGCTATAAATGCCGCCCGGGGTTACCGAGCCCACTCCCGACACCTGCGACCAGGTTACGTTCTGATTTGATGATCCAACTACCCACCATTTCAACTGAACGCTGTAAGTTCCTGGCACAACGTATAGCATCGAATCCGGCAATCCAATATTCACGCCTTGTAGAGCTATCGGGTAGTTCACCTGATAATTCGAGTTGCTCTGGTCTGTAGCATTCACTACCGCAAACATTGCGGGCTGCACGAAGGCATTCGTGGGATTTACCTGGCTGGATTTTGAATTGATCATTAAACTGGATTCGTCCACCGCCTCGAAGTTGGCCAGTGTAAGATGCGCGTTGGCGATCTGACCGAGCGCCGCCGAAGCTAACGGATCGCGACTTAGATCGGTGTCTACCGTAATAGTCGGACCGGTTCCAGCGTCTGCAAGAATCATTCCGTACTGCTGGAGGCCCGTTAGAATCGCCTGTGCCATGGGGCTGAACTTCGAAATGTCATAGCTTGCTTTCAAGCGGAAGCGTGCGCCATACGGCGGACTGTTCGTACAGCAGTTGGCATAGTGCGGCTGTGTCGCCGGCCAGTAAACGAAGTTGCTGTTTCCATAAATGAAACCGGACGCTAACGTAAAGCGCACCGCGTGGTGAACTGCGCCGTTTTCCACTTCATCCAGATGGAGCGTAAGAGGTCCAAGCGGTAACCCTGCCGCGTCGGTTGTTCCATTGGTGGGCAGGCTATAGCTGAGTCCGTTATACGAGTAGCCGCTGGTAGCGGTGTAATTCACTCCGCTAACGGATCGAGGTGCGAAATAGTTGTTGTAAACTTCCCAGAATTGGCAGGTGTCTTTGTTCACCGCCAGGATATGGTGGTCGGAGCCATTTTGGTCGCTCACAAACGTTCCCATTTCGCGCTTCAGTTGCGGAAGCGTGGGCAGCAGCCATGATCCGTTGTATTGGCCTGTGTAGTAAAAAACTTCGTTTGTCAGCGGAATAGTGTTATCGACAATGCTGGTTCCCCAGCCGCTATCGAATCCAAGCCCGTTTGTACCGATATTTGCGGAGCTGGTCCAGTTCGCGCTATTGGTATTGACCGGAAGATTGTCAATTCTTGTGTTGAACACAGAGTCGTTTGGAAGCACCGGACAGCCCGCAAGCATATTCTGGTTCTGAACGGAGGCTGGGCCGGTGTACGTGGCATGTGTGCTGTCGATGATCGTAAGCGTACCCGAACTACCGGCTACCAACGACCATGTCACTGGCCGGTTTGTGCTGAAGGAAACCGTTCCTGCATTCTGCGACTGCGTCGCCGAGGGGTTGACGGTCAATCCACCGCTGGTAATGAGATTCTGACCCGTACCCGATAGTGAAATCGTGTGCGGTGAGCCGGCAGCGGAATCGACGATAGAAACGGCTGCCGTTTCCGGTCCCACGATTGACGGAGTGAACGAAACGGAAATCGTGCAGCTCCCACCGGACGCGACCGTAGCCGGACAGGTGTTCGACACTGCAAAATCAGACGAGTTCGGACCCGTTGCACTGATACTTGTAATTGTCAGGAACGAAGTGCCGGAGTCGGTGAGTGTAATCTTTTGCGCCGCGCTTTTCGTGGTAATCGTTTGCGCCGGAAACGAGATAGACGAGTTGTTCAGTGAAACCTGTGGATTTGCACCGTTTCCACCACCGGTGAGCTGCGTCCAGTTATTCACGCTGGTGCAGGCATAGAGATTTTGACCGGCCGCGGCGGCGCTGTTGAAAAACATTTGGCCGACCACGCACGTAGCAGGTAACGTCGTACCTACGGTCACCGGCCGGGTGACTGGCAAATTGGAGAAGTCTGCATTCCGGCCCTGGGTCGCGAGATTAATAATCGTAGGGTTCTGCCCCAAAATGACCGGGCCGGAACTTAGTGCCGCGACCGCGGCGAACGCATAGGCGGCGACCCGGAAAATCCTTCCGGCCTGGCTGGGCGTGCGTGGCCCGGAGCATCGGGCTTTGGCTGCCCCTGCCGGCGGAAAGAACTGGTTACGTGAGTAGTGCAAAGACGATGATCCTTTCGCCTCAGAGGACCATGCGTCTTCGTGCTTCCGTGTGCCGTCATACTCATCACGATCGAAGGCTCTTCTTGCAAAGTTCCGATTTTCAAAGCATTACGAGCGCAATTGAGCAAAGAGAAAATTTTGTATTAGCTGTGAACATAGGCAAGAATCGCATAAAAACCGTGGGGCGGACTTCAGTCCGCGCGGGAATTCATTCCCGCAATAGAAAAGTCGCACAGCCTCCAAATTCGCAACTACGCTATGCCTGCTTGGTGGGCGGCGCCTTGCGCGGCGCGGGCCCCTCGGGCCCGCTCTTCCGGCATTGTGCTCGTAGCTCAATGTCATTTACTTAAGCAAGTTGTCGGGATCCTGACTCACGCCGCTTGTGCGCAAGATGCTGAAACGGAGCAAGGGAGCGTCAGCGACCCCAGAACGGTGCCGGTGCTGGCAGCCTTAAGTAAATGACATTGGCATAAAGCCAGCCAACATCCTGTTACGGTTGACTTGGTCTCGATTAGGTCGTACAGGTTGCCCAAGCAGCGCAAGATCTCGCGGCCTTTTGGTCGCTTCAGACGGCGAGGCAATCTAAAGTTAGCGATAAGATCCGCCGAAAAAATTAATGAAAGCACCTACGACCATGGTTATGAGTGAAGAGAGTATCACAACGGGCTTACGCACTATAGTTCATCACCTCGAAACGAGCAGATTTGAATCCGCAGAGTACGCGAGCGGCGCACTGCTGGCTGATCAACTTGAGCCGCTCTTGCTTCCCTCGCTCGATGGTTTGAAAACGAATCCTAGCTGTACATCGTCAGCAGACGGGTTCGGATATCTCCGAGTCTACAAGCTCCGGTCCATGATTCGGAATTTGAAACAAAACCTCCACGATCAGAACACAACGGTAGTGCTCTCGAATGCAAAGGCAGCGTTGGCGCGGTGGGAGAGAGGCTAATTCTTGGCATAAGTCGGGACCTAGCTAAGCTACTGGCCCTTAAGGCCAGCAAGTACGCACGCATCGCGGAAGGAACCCTGGCGCCCAACAATCCCGGGCCACCAAGGCTAAAACCTAAAAGCGCCCAACGATTATGGCAGCCTCAGTGAAGCTTTAGAAAAACAACACCGTGTTCGCCAACATCGGCGGATAACATCTCAGAAACCGGAGGCAAGTCTTTGTGTTCCCAAAGATCTCGTACGGTTGCGTGCGATCCCAGCCCCAGCTCCTTGAGACTGATTTGGACTGGAATGATGCCCTGTTCGCGATTGAACAGGCCAACAGCTTTGCTCCCGTCATGAAGTGGTTTTACCCAGACCTCCACGGGTCCAACCTGCATAACGCGGCGGCCCTGTATTCCAACAGGATCCTGATCGACGGCAATTGCTTCAGGGTTCGTGAGGATCGCAAGGGTGGCAGGCGTCATTTCTGTGAGGTCATTACCAGCTAATAGCGGCGCGGCAAGCAGACACCACATCGTCATGTGCATTCGATACTCGTTATCCTTCATTCCTCCGTTGCCCACTTCGAGCATGTCCGGATCGTTCCAATGGCCCGGGCCGGCGTACTGTTCGAGCCCGCTTTGCGACGAGGCGATAGCGATCATGCGGGCATAGCTGTCCGTGATGTCTCCGGTCGTGCGCCATAAATTTGCACCTGATTTTGCGGCCCACTCCCACACTGGCCCACGACCGTGGATGCTGTAAACGATTGGCCGTCCGGTGCGAATAAGAGCGTCGTGCATTTTCCGAAAGGCATCCGGATATTCGGCCGGTTTGTATACATCGCGTGCGCTACACCAGTCATACTTCAAATAGTCGACGCCCCACTTTGCATAGCTGTCAGCATCTTGTTGCTCATGACCATAGCTGCCTTCGTGTTTAGCGCAGGTCTTCGGCCCGGGTGAAGAATCGATCCCGAACTTCAGACCCTTGGAGTGGATGTAGTCGCCCAGCGCTTTCATATCCGGAAATCTTTCATTGGACCGAATGTAGCCGTTCGCGTCCCTCTGGCCTTCCCAGCAATCGTCCACATTCACGTACTCGTAGCCCGCCGCCTTCAACCCGCTGCTGACCATGGCATCGGCCTGCTTGCGAATGAGAGCATCGCTTACGTCGCACGCATATCGGTTCCAACTGTTCCAGCCCATCGGCGGCGTCGCGGTAAGAGGAGTTTGCTGGCCAGAGAGGGCCGATGTGAGCGCCAAGGAAAAGGCCAGCACAGCGTAGCGAATGACATGTCGTTTGGACATCGGTTACGACGATATCAGGCGGAACCGTGGTTTCCTGCAACCCGCCCAGCGCAAGCTCCGAGCTGCGGCCGAACGAGAGCAGCGTGCGAAACCGAGCTGGATAGATCCCCATAAACGCCGTTGTGAAACGTCAGCCGCGCTTTTGAACGCGCCATGGATTCATTGCGCCAACGAACGATTTCAGCAAGGATCAGAAATCCTTGGTGATATTTTCAAGCTTTGACTGGAGCAGCAAAGAGCCACGACAACTGGCGAGGCGCTTCTCAACAAGAACTAATAGATTCCTATTGAAGGAGGTCGGGATGGCAAAAGTATATGACGCCGTGGTTGTGGGCTCAGGAGCTGCCGGGGGTATGGCGGCCACGCAATTATGCATGAAGGGCCTGAAAGTCCTGATGCTGGAGCGGGGCCCCAAGTTTGATATTTCAACCGACTTCCATCATCATCGGAAGCCCTATGAGTACCCGTTCCGAGGCCGGATCCGTCCTTCCGAGCGAGCCATCTACAACTACGCGGCAAATGAATGGAACAAACAGCATTTCGTCAACGAGCTTGAAAACCCGTATACGGGTAAGAAATTTGTGTGGGTTCGCGGCCAGGCCGTAGGCGGCAAGACGCTTCACTGGGGACTGGTTTCCCTGCGTTTCAGCCCTCAGGACTTTAAGGCCGCCAGCCATGACGGCGTGGGTACCGACTGGCCCATTGCCTACGAAGACGTTGAGCCTTACTACAGCAAAGTTGAGGACTGGATCGGAGTCTGCGGGCATGCCGACCGTCTGGAGAATAATCCGGACAGCCATTTTCTTCCGCCGGTCCCTTTGACTTGTGCGGAATCCATCTTCAGGGGGCAGATTAAAGAGAAGTTCGCTGAGCGGCATGTGATCCAGGGGCGTTCGGCAGTAGTCACGACGCCCAGATTCCATGGGCGCGCGCCTTGTCATTTTTGCGGTCACTGCGGGCGTGTTTGCGCCGTTGCGGCGTCGTTCAGTTCCGTAGGAGTGCTGCTGCCCATCGCCGAGAAAACCGGCAACCTCACGACGCGCACCAATGCGGTGGTCTGGAAGGTGACGACGGACAAGGAGAACCGGGCGAAAAGCGTTGTGTTCATCGACCGCATCACGCGCCAGGTGGAAGAAGTCTACGGCAAAGTGATTGTGATGGGCGCCGGGACGCTCGATAGCACCCGCATCCTGTTGAACTCGAAGAATGAAGAGTACCCGAACGGCCTGGGCAATTCCAGCGGCGTACTGGGCAAG
>DAISJE010000127.1:0-9708 GCA_036821665.1 Bryobacteraceae bacterium
AAAACAAGCCGGAATTGTGTGTGTAATCCGAGGTGTTGGCTCGTAGTATTGCTGGTCTTTTTTTCCGGTGCAATGCTAAACGGTCAAGCGCTGCAAGGGATAAACGGCACGGTAACGGATTCGACCGGCGCTGTGGTTCCAAATGCCACAATTACAGCGACAAATGGGGCGACAAATGTTTCTAAGACGGCAACAACGAGTTCCGCCGGAACATATGAGTTCAACAGTTTACTGCCTGGCACTTATATCGTAAAGGCCGAATCGCCCGGCTTTCAAACATCGGTTCACAGCGGCGTGGGTGTCGAGGTTGGCAGAACTTCTACTGTAAACGTCGTGCTCGCGCTAGGCAAAACGGAACAAACCGTCAACGTCACCGAAAGCGTGATCGCTATTGATACCACACAACCTTCGCTTGGAACGACGATTGAAAACAAAGTTGTGCAGGAGCTGCCCGTTCAACTTGATGCCGGGGACAGTCGTGGCCGTCAAATCGATCAGTTCGTATTTCTTGCGCCCGGCGTCACCGGCGGCACGTTCAGCAAACGTATTAACGGCGGCGTCGATTTCGAGAGCGAAGTTGTATTCAACGGCATCCCGATGGCGCAGTCGGAGACGCAGGGATTTCAGACTATATGGAACCCCCCTTATGAATTAGTCAATCAGTTTAACGTGCTCCGGTCTTCTTTCTCCGCCCAATATGGTTTAGCGCAAGGTGTCGTCACGTATAACACGGCTTCCGGAACCAACCAGTTTCATGGCGACGGGTTCGAAATCATCCGCAACAATTTCTTCGATGCACGCGGCGCGTATAACGCCGCGGTGCCGATCGATCAGGAAAACAACTACGGATTCAGCCTTGGTGGCCCGGTCATTATCCCAAAACTCTATAACGGGAAGAACCGGACGTTTTTCCATGTGAGCATGGAGTGGTATCGCCGGAATCAGACGGATACGAGTTTTATGTCACTTCCGACAACGGCGGAAGTGAACGGCGACTTCAGTGGTCTTGGCACAACGATATGGAATCCGGCCAGCGGCCATTGCAATGCCAACGGGAACACACCGGGCACACCGTTTATTGGAAACGTCATTCCGAAAGCGTGCTTCAGTCCGGCTTCGGCAGGTCTGCTGCAGTACATACCTGCTCCCAGCCTGCCGGGGTACTCTAACAATCAGCAATCGCTGCGCGGCGTATTTCCGACACGCCAGAACCCTTGGGGGTTTACCATTGACCACAACATCAGCGACCGGCAGTCCATTCATTGGACCCAGTGGCGTAACAATTGGAGCTCATACGGAACCGAAACGAGCGCAAAGTTTCCCACCGACAATCCGCTGACGAGTAATACGTATAACCCGGATCTGGGCACAGTGTTCTTGATAAATTACGCACTAACCGTTAACCCGCATTTGGTCATGACTACCGGGGCAAGCTGGCTAGGGGAGCTAAATGACCAGATCAGCCAGCGGCCCTCCTCACCGAATTTCGCCCCTGCTCCAGGACTGACTCAGCTATCGCAAATTACATTCACTGGTCCGCTCAACCCTAGCGATTTCGGATCGCCATGGATCGAGTCCATTAATCGCAAACTCGGCTGGGTAGTCGAGAATAACTGGCAATGGATAAGTGGCAGGCACACCTTCAACATTGGCGGTGAGTTCCGGAGAACTTATCAGGACGATAATGAATGCCAGCACTGCGCCGGAACCTTTAGCTTCAGCAATAACGAAACAGCGGATCCGAACAACTTAGCCACTACCGGAAATGCATTTGCCAGTTTCCTACTCGGAACCGTCGATAATGCAAACCGTATTGGCTCACAAGAGTTGAGGCTTCGCAATAAGGACTTCTCGATTTACGTCCAGGACGATTTTAAATGGACGCCGCGTTTAACGGTGAACCTGGGATTGCGTTGGGACTTGATGTTTCCATTCACGGAAGAAAACAACAACATCGTGTACTTCGACTCGCACATTCCAAATCCGGCTGCGGGAGGCATACTTGGAGCCGCGACGAAGTTCGGCGATTGCGACGGCTGCGCCGGAATCACCCGAGCCGATTTACACAAAGCTCATTTCAGCCCGCGGTTTGGCTTCTCTTATGAGTTGAACAATAAAACTGTGTTCCAAGGAGGCGGGTCCATGAACTTCCTGGATGGCGGCGCGTACGAGTACGGAACCCATAAAGTTGCGGTGAATTACGGCAATCTTCTACTGGGCTCATTCACGCGCAATTCGACCGGATCCACAACCCCCGGCTTCGGCTCCTGGGACAATACCGTTCTTCCGTATCCGTCGCCGATTCCATTCAATCCAGGTCTGGGCGTCGGCACACAAATCAATGCGTTTGACCCAATCAACGATGGCAAAGCGCCTTACGATATCGTCTGGAACATCGGTATCCAGCGTGAACTGCCCTATCAGATGTTTTTATCGGCAGCCTATACAGGTAACCGCGCGAACTTCCTGCCGGGCCAGTTAAATCCCGTAAACCAGCTCGCCCCGACGTATTTGAACCAGTTCGGAAGCCTACTTGGAGACAACTATGCAACGATCGGTCCGGGACTGGGGGTCGGGCTCCCTTATGCAAACTTCTTAAATGATTTCCCGACCGCCAATTTGCTCCAGGCATTGCGTCCGTATCCACAGTACGCGGGTATTTTTAATAACTTCGACGATACGGGTTCATCGTTGTATCACGCAATGCAGATCCAGCTCGAAAAGCGCTATACCAACGGGCTAGCTTTCCTGGTTTCTTATAACCTGTCGAAGATGATGTCGAACACTAATTCGGGGTTCACATCATTCGCAGCCAGTTCTCTGAATAAGGACAACCAGAAGGCGGAATGGTCGGTCGACAACAACGATCAGACGAACATGATCAGCATTGCCGGCACTTATGAGCTGCCGTTTGGGAAAGGTAGACCTTTCCTCAACAAGGGTGGGATCACGAACGTGATCCTGGGCGGCTGGCAGATCAGCCCGATCCTGACCTATGCGACCGGGACGCCTCTCTGGAGCGGCAACCCCGGCGGAGCCGTCAATGTGGCTGGAGATCCATTGGGCAACAACTGCAATCCCTGTAATCGGGCAAATGTGATTTCGACGGCGAACATGATGTTCTCGTACAACAATGTTTACAAAGGACAGCCGGTGATTAATAAGGCAGATTTCAGCGATCCCGGTCCGTGGGTCATCGGCAACGCAGACCGCGTTTACTCACAGTTACGCAACCCTTGGAACTTAAATGAGAACATAGCGCTGGCTAAGTACTTCCCGCTCGGCGAGCGCGTCAAGCTCAAACTGGAAATTGAGTATTTCAATGTTCTAAACCGCGTTGTATTTGGCGGGCCAAATGAAAACTTCAATGATCCTAATTTTGGGTTGGTGATTAATAGTCAGGCCAATACGCAACGGCAAGGCCAAGGCTTTTTGCAGATAAACTTCTAAAAGACACCCGAATAACGAGCGCGGCAGACGCTCCGTCCCACGGTATATTGTTGAACTTTTGAGGAGCCGGGCGACGTGCCCGGCTCTTCGAGCCAGTAGTGAACTTCAGTTCCGTCTTCTAAAAACGCTGCCGAAAACCTGGTAGCGTACCAGCCTTTCAGCACCGGCACTTCGGCACTCGCGCTCCCTCTCACTCCACTTCCTTTTAATTAGCAGCAGTTTACGCATTTCGCTCCTGCGGTTTCCGCTGGCTCTTCACATGCACTTCCATCGCTGAGAAAGCGAGACGGAATTGTTGAAGATCACAAACGCAGATACCGATGCTGAGCTGCGATGGATTCTGTGCGGGCAACTGGCCGGGCCATGGGTCGCCGAACTTCAATCGAATTGGGCTGAGGCCCGCGACAGATCGAATGGCCGTAGATGCCTGGTCGATTTGACGGACGTGATCTTTATCGACGAAGGCGGCGCGCAATTGCTTCAGCAGATGCGGGACGAAGGCGCCGTATTCACCGCGAGAGGCGTGGACACCAGAGACCTTCTTGAAAATCTGAGCTCCGACGAAACCCGTCCGCTTCGCAGATTTCTTGCGCACATCGAGAATGGATGCGGCCAATCGCGCAATTGAGCTTAAACAGGGAGGAACATGAGGACTCGATTCAACACAAAATTTCAAGCCATAGCAGCGGTTCTTTTTATCGCCGCGGCATTGACGGCCACAAGCTGCATGAAGGCGACCTCGGCCGCCGGACCGCCGCCGCCGCCCGATATAGAAGTGGCTCCCGTCGAGCAAAGGGATGTGCCTATCTATCACGAGTGGATCGGAACGCTGGACGGCATGGTGAACGCCGCCATTCGAGCGCAGGTCACCGGATATCTGCTCAGACAGAACTATGCGGAAGGTTCCTTCGTCAAAAAAGGCCAGTTGCTGTTTGAAATCGATTCGCGGCCGTTTCAGGCCGCAGTCGATCAGGCGCGCGGCCAGCTTGCGCAAGCGAACGGGCAACTAGCGCAAGCAAAAGCACAGTTTCTGCAAGCGCAGGCTCAGCTCGCAAGTGCTGAAGCCAATCAGCGCAGAACACAACTGGACGAAGACCGCTACATCCCGCTCGCAAAGCAGCAAGCCATCACGCAGCAGGATCTGGACAATGCCACACAGAACAACTTGGCATCGAAGGCTCAAGTAGAGGCGGCTAAGGCGCAGGTCGAAACCGCCAAAGCTCAGATACAAGCGTCAACGGCTGGAGTGCAAGCGGCGAAAGCAGCACTCGAAACCGCGCAAGTGAATCTGGGCTTTACTCGCCTGACGTCGCCCATAGACGGCATCGCCGGTGTGGCGCAGACGCAGGTCGGCAATCTTGTCAGTCCCGCCGCGAGCGCAGTTACAACCGTCTCGACACTGGATCCAATCAAGGTCAACTTCACGGTGAGCGAGCAGGAATACCTCAACTTCACGCGCCGGGACACACCGATGAAGCGGCTTGACCTTGAATTAATCCTGAGCGATGGAACAGTTTATCCGCGCACGGGGAAGTTTGCGTTCGCCGACCGCGAAGTAAATCAGAGCACCGGATCCATTCAACTGACGGGACTGTTTCCGAACCCCGGCAATACACTTCGGCCGGGTCAATACGGCAGAGTTCGCGCCGCTGTTGGAACTATTAATGACGCTCTCCTGATTCCGCAGCGAGCCGTAACGGAACTGCAGGGCAACTACCAGGTCGCGACCGTAGATAGTCACGACAAAGTCAACATCGAAACCGTCAAGGTGGGCAACCGTATCGGCTCCTTGTGGGTGATCAGCGATGGATTAAAGCCGGGCGAGCGGGTCGTCGCCGAAGGCGTACAGAAAGTCATGCCCGGCATGCAGGTCAATCCAACGCCATTCAGGGACGCAGCAGAGACAACAGGAGGTAAGTGAATTGTCACGGTTTTTCATCAACCGGCCCATCGTGGCCATGGTGATTGCAATTCTCCTTGTAATCGTAGGAGCGATCACCATCGCGACGTTGCCAGTATCGCAGTTTCCAAGCATTGCCCCGCCCGAGGTGCAGATTCAGGCGAATTATGTCGGAGCAGATGCGCAGACCGTTGAACAATCGGTCGCCACGCCGATCGAACAGCAGTTGAGCGGCGTCGACAATCTCAACTACATGTATTCGCTGAATGCGGCGAACGGTCAGATGACGTCCATCGTGGATTTCGATGTGAAGACGGATCCGAACACGGACCTGATCCTCACGCAGATGCGCGAGACCCAGGCCGCATCGCAACTTCCTGTGGATGTGACGAACTACGGAGTGACGGTTCAGAAATCAGTAACAGCGCCGCTCATGGTGATCGGCCTGTACTCGCCGCACGGCACCTATGATGCAAAATTTCTCGCCAATTACGCCTACATCAATCTGAACGATCAGCTCACGCGCGTGCGCGGGATCGGTAACGTGCAGGTTTTTGGCGCGGGGCAGTATGCGATGCGCTTGTGGGTGAAGCCGGATCAACTGGCAAAGCTCGGAATCACCGTGCCGGAAGTCATTTCGGCGCTTCAGACGCAAAACACAGTCAATCCGGCGGGGCAAGTGGGTGCAGCACCGGGGCCCAAAGGACAGGAATACACATACTCTGTCCGCGCGCAAGGCCGCCTGACTTCGCCGGAGCAGTTCGGGCAAATCGTTATTCGCGAGTTGCCGGATGGCGGCGCGGTGCGAGTCAAGGACGTTGCGCGCGTTGAACTGGGCGCGCAGGATTACAGCATCGTCGGCCGTCTGAACGGGAAGCCCAGCGCCATTCTTGCCGTTTACCAATTGCCAGGAACGAACGCGGTCGATGCCGCCAATGGGGTGAAGAAGCTGATGTCCGAAGTGAAGCAGCGCTTCCCGCAAGACATGGATTACGTGGTATCGCTCGACACGACAAAGTCCGTAACCGAAGGCATCAGGGATATCGTTCTGACGCTCGCCATTGCAATCGTTCTGGTCACGATCGTCGTCTACATCTTTCTCCAGGGCTGGCGCGCGACGCTCATTCCTTTGCTGGCGGTGCCGGTCTCACTAATCGGAACGTTCGTTTTTTTTCCGGCATTTGGCTTCTCTATCAATACGCTTTCGCTATTCGGCCTGGTCTTGGCAATCGGCCTGGTTGTAGACGACGCTATCGTCGTGGTCGAAGCCGTCGAACGCCACATCGAAGAGGGCCTCACACCAAAGCAGGCCGCGCTGCAAGCTATGCGCGAAATCTCCGGCCCTGTCATCGGTATCGCCCTGGTTCTTTCGGCTGTATTCGTTCCGACTGCCTTTATACCGGGCATTACCGGGCGACTGTATCAACAGTTCGCCGTGACGATTGCGATTTCGGTCATCCTGTCGGCGTTCAATGCCCTGACCCTCAGTCCTGCATTAGCAGCCCTACTACTGAAGCCGAAGGCGGAAAGCCACGGCCTGTTGAGGCGTTTCTTCGGGTGGTTCAATCGCATGTTTGGACGCGCCACGAACGGCTATGTTCGCTGGTCGGGCGCGCTTATCCGCAAAAGTGGCGTTGCCTTCGTTATGCTCGTCGTCTTCGGGTTGGCCGCGGGTTTGATCGGCAAACGGCTTCCATCCAGCTTCTTGCCCGATGAGGATCAGGGCTATATCTTCCTCCATCTTCAATTGCCGAACGCGGCTTCGCTTGAGCGCACGGAGGCAGTCGCCAGCAAAGTGGAAAAGATATTGGCCGCGACCCCCGGTGTTAAATACACCACCACGGTTGCCGGGTTCAGCTTACTCAGCTTCGTGCGCACCACCTACAACGGTTTCTTTTTCGTCACGCTGAAAGATTGGAATGAGCGCAAGAGCCATGACGAGCAATACCAGCAGATAGTGCAACATATTAATCGCGAATTAGCCAAGCTCCCGGAAGGATTCGCCTTCAGCTTTTCGCCACCGGCTATTCCAGGAGTCGGCACATCCGGCGGCTTCACCTTTGTTCTTGAGGATCGTGCCGGCAAAGACGTTCAATTCCTGGCGGAGAACCTGAACAAGTTCATGGCCGCGGCGCGAAAACGGCCGGAAATTGCCAATCTTGTGAGCACGTTTCTGCCGGGCGTTCCACAGCAGTTCGTGGATGTCGATCGCGACAAGGTGCTCAAACAAGGCGTCCCCATTAACGACGTATACAAGACGATTCAGGCCTATATGGGCGGCGTCTTCGTCAACTACTTCAACCGGTTTGGACGCCAATGGCAGGTCTACGTTCAGGCGGACGGCGAGTACCGCAACAATCTGAACGATATCGGGCAATTCTATGTCCGCAACAACAAGGGCGAAATGGTTTCGCTCGCAGCGTTAACAAAATTCGAGCCACGGCCTGGACCCGAATTCACAATGCGATACAACCTGTACCGCTCTGCGCAGATCTTCGGAAGCGCTGCGCCAGGCTACAGTTCGGCGCAGGCAATGAAGGCCCTCGAAGAGACCTTCTCGCAAACCATGCCGCGCGAAATGGGCTACGACTACATGGGCATGTCGTTCCAGGAAAAGAAAGCTCAACAAGGATTGCCTTCCTGGGTGATCTTCGCATTCTCGCTCTTTTTCGTTTTCCTGATTCTCGCGGCCCTCTATGAAAGTTGGTCCCTTCCGTTCAGCGTACTCTTAAGCACGCCGGTTGCGGTCTTTGGAGCCTTTGCGGTTCTCTGGCTGCGCCGTGTGATTCTCGGCTACTTTCTGCCGCCTTACATGGTGCAGATCGAAGATGACGTCTATTCGCAAATCGGCCTGGTGATGTTAATTGGCCTTGCCGCCAAAAACGCCATCCTGATCGTCGAGTTTGCGAAAGACAAGTACGAACAGGGGATGGGCTTGGTGGATGCCGCTCTCGAAGGCGCCCGGCTTCGCCTGCGCCCGATTCTGATGACTTCTTTCGCCTTCATTCTGGGATGCGTGCCGTTATGGACAGCATCCGGCGCGGGCGCAATTGGCCGGCAGATCATGGGAACCACCGTCATCGGAGGCATGTTGGCAGCCAGTGCGATCGGCATCTTCTTTATTCCGGCGATCTTCTATCTCGTCGAGAAGCTTCTGGGTGGCGCGCGACAGAATGTCTACGCCTCGGACGCAATTCCTTCGCCTGTGGAGGGAGACTGACATGAACTATCGAGCAATATTTTTCCTATCTGTTGCCGTGTGGATGACCGGCTGCGCCGTTGGGCCGAACTATCATCGTCCCGCTGTACAGGTGCCGCAAAGCTTTCGTGCTCCCGAACCGCTGCCGGCCACGCAGGCCACGTCGTTTGCCGATCTCAAATGGTGGGACGTCTTCAAAGACGACGAACTGCAACAATTGGTGAGAACGGCTCTCGTGCAGAATTACGACCTGCGCGACGCGGTCACCAGGGTCGAAGCGGCGCGGGCGAACCTGGGAATCACGCGCTCGAATCAGTTTCCGCAATTGAACGCCAGCGGCGGCGTGCAGTTTACCCGGCTCTCGCGTGACGGCTCCTTTCCGCTTCCTTCCTCCTTTGTGTCATCACAGAATCGCAATTGGGGCGAAGCTTCACTTAACCTGCTCTCTTTCGAGATCGATCTCTGGGGACGTCTCCGTCGCTCAACCGAAGCCGCGCGAGCGAATCTTCTGAGTGCGGAAGAAAATCGCAAAGCAGTCGTCGTCACTTTGGTAAGCGATGTTGCCACTTCCTACTTCACACTAAGGGAGCTTGATTACGAACTCGCCATTTCGCAGCGGACGCTTGATACACGGAAGGAATCGCTTCAGCTTGTTCAATCGCGGCAGGGCGGGGGCATCGCAACTCTGCTTGATCTAAGACAGGCGGAGCAACTGGTGGATACCGCCGCACAAACCATCCCCACGCTACAGCAGCAAATCGAGCAGACCGAGAACCAGATCAGCCTTCTGCTTGGAAAAAATCCGGGACCGGTGATCCGTCAAGGCAATTTCAATGAACAAGTCGTCCCACCTGAAGTACCGGCAGGCTTGCCGTCGGCTTTACTCGAAAGGCGTCCCGACATCCACGCAGCCGAGCAAAATCTGATTGCCGCGAATGCCGAGATCGGAGTCGCCAAGGCCGAATACTTTCCGCAATTGAGCCTCAGCGGCGCTCTGGGTGGACAGAGTACGCAGTTGTCACGGTTGTTTGCCGGCCCTAATAGCGCCTGGAGCTTCGTCCCCCAGCTCACGCAACCCATATTCACGGCGGGCCGTATCAGATCAAATGTAAGGCTGGCTGAGGCGCAAAGAGACAGCGCTCTGAACCAATATCAAAAG